>CAZBEU010000241.1:0-3341 GCA_964491005.1 uncultured archaeon
TTCTGCTTGCGTAGATGAATCTGGAAAAACAGTAATGGCACCAAGATTATATATTTCTGCAGTAGAAGATTTTAATGGTTTGACATTAGAATATAGCCTACCTGGTGTGGATAAAGATGCAATAGTATTAAAAATGAGTGAAGATAGTATTTCTATAAAAGGAGAAACTGATTCTATTCATTATTCGAGTTTTTATAGATTTACATGTCCAGTTTTACCTAAAGAAGTAAAAGCATCATATGATAATGGTCTTTTAAGGTTAAAAGTTCCATATAAGGATGTTACTTTAGATATGATTGATATTGATATACAATAATTTTTTTTCTTTCTTTTTTTTTCTATTTTCCCTTTCAATAACTCCTAAAAAAAACTAGGTGATAATTATTAAAAATTTTAAAAGTTGTGTTGAAGATATAAAGAACAAAAAGATTATTCCTAAAACAACTTTAAATAAATTAAAAGATATAGAATATGATTTAGGAGATTTCTTTCTTGAAATTTGCGAATTTAGAAATACAACCAACTTATAGAAAAAAAGAGTAAAAAAACTAAATAATTCTCTTTTTTATTATACATATATAAAAAGCTATAATAGATAAACTAATTATCAAAAGAATTAGGTAAAGATTAAAACCTGAGATAGAAAAGAGATCATCACCAAAGGAACCAGTATAATATACATATAATACCCAATTTGATGGGTTAAATTCATTATAATAATCCCTTGTCTGAGCATTATTACTATTAAGTAGGGCTTTATTAATATTAATCAAATGTGTAGAATTATAACGTACATAAACTACAGCTACCAATCTCCCGTATATATCTGTTCTGAATATATCATCTATATCCAAATATACTTCATGATTTAATACTAATGACATGACATATCCTTTAGATTCTTGATATCCTTCGTTATCTTGCTCAGGTGCTTCAATATCAGCTAATCTAATTCTTCCCACATTTTCTACATCAAAAGTATCTCCATCTACAACATAATTCACATTTCCGCTATCATCAATCTCCCAATTATCAGAGGAGAAATTAATATTCATAAATTTATTATTTTGAACTATAGTTCCATAGGTTTTTATTTTATTAAATAGTAAGCTTGAAAAAAAAAATATTCCCAAGAATAATAATCTCTTAATATTTTTATCCTTTTTTGATTTTGACCTATTATCTAACATTATCTTTATATTTCACCCAGTGAAAATAATATAAATATATTATTTCTATGATTATATACTAAATATACATTTATAAATATAATGGGGCAAAGAGAATTTGTGAATTATTAAGAATTCCGACAATAATAAATAAAAAAAGAAAGAGATTAATGTTTTTATTTTTTAAACGAATCAGTTCATGTTTTATAAAAAATAAATTAATATCTTGACTGTGATCACAATATCAATAAAATTTTTAAAATTATCAGAAATTAATACCGTCTAGGTTTTTTTTTTTGATAACAATCTCTACAATAAACTGGTCTTGTACCATCTGGTTTAAAAGGTACTTCTGTTTCCACTCCACACTCAGCGCAAGTTACTTTATGCATTGGTCGAGGTGTTCTAAAATTATTATTTCTCCTATATGACATATTTTTCAACTTAGATTTATTATAGTAAGATGATTTTAATATTAAACATGAAAGAAAAAGAATATTTTATCTTACTATGTATATGTAAATCAATACTCTAATAATAACTTGATCGTTTGTAATATGTGAAATTTTTTACCAAAAAAAAATTCACTACAAATTAAATAAATATCAAATTAATATATTACTTTCTTGTATTACACCATTTTATTATTATTTTAAATATATAAAAAATGATGATTATAATGATAATAAGTACATTAACAGCATGCATTTGTGCCGCTAATGTACCACCAAGAAACATTCCACTAAATATACCATACAGATATAAAAGACCAATCGTATAAGAGATAATATTTGCAATAAAAACAATCTTAACTATTCTTTTGTTTGTAAGAATTAAAATAGGTTCTCTTTTAATTTGATCTTGAGGAAGCCTATCCAATTTTCTTTCCATATCTTTTCTAATTTTATTGTATTGATTAAAATATAATATCAAAATAAAGATATCAATCAAAATAAGTGCTATTTCAAATAAAAGTGAAAAACCTATATAAAAAATAAAGTTTATATGATACCAACTGATTATGACAAGAATTCCTACCTGGGTCGGTATTATTGTAAAAATGGTAACAAAAAACATAATTGTTGAGAATTTCGCTTTTGGGTAATATTTCTTAAAAAAATAATATAATATATTATGTTCTAATTCATAGGAGATAAGAGTAAGAACTAGTGGAAATAATAAAAATAGCATATGTATCTCAGAAGGCATGTCTATAATTTGTATAAATAAGAGGGTCATACTGATTTCTATTATTATAGTTGAAAAATTTAAAATATATTTTTATTCATTAATAAAATTATACAAATTTGTATTTGATTTATTGAATATTATTAAAAATTATTTTAATCTGTGTTATGTGATAAAATTATGCCTACAAAAACAAATCGATTAATTTTATTGATTTTTAATATTTTATTATTACTAACATGAGAAAACCAATTTTATTTGGAGAGAGAAAGATATTGATATGAATGAATGGAATCCTAATTGTCTAAAACATCCACTCCTCCAAAATCATTATTCGGAGAAGGAAGCTATTCAATTACAACTAATGTGGAAAGAAAAATATCTAAAAAACAATAAACAGTTGATAAAATATAACGATATTACTTTAGTTGCTGGTGTTGACATATCGTTTCCAAAAATGAAAAATCCTACATGGGGTATTGCTTGTGCTATATTATGGAATCAAAATAAAAAGAAAATTATATATTCTACAACCTATAAAGGAGAACTTCCTTTCAAATATATTCCTGGATTGTTAGGTTTTCGAGAAGTCCGATTAATTACTCAAGCATTACTAAATCTGCCAGAAGTTCCGGATATTATTTTATGTGATGGTTATGGAATAGTTCACCCTCGTGAATTCGGAGAAGCTATACATTTAGGAATTGCTTTAAATATTCCTACAATAGGTATTGCAAAGAAAATGTTTATTGGTGAGTGTAATTGGAAAGACATGGAGCAAAAGAAAGGGAATAAAATACCTATTATGATTAATAGAGAAATTAAAGGATATGCTATTTGTTTAAAAAATAATGTACGCCCTGTTTTTATTAGCTCAGGATATTTAACAGATATAGATTTAGCATTAAATATTTCCTTAGAAACTACTTTTAATAACAAACAACCTGAACCTATCTTCCAAGCAGATCAAATATCTCGAAAATT
>CAZBEU010000242.1:0-5735 GCA_964491005.1 uncultured archaeon
AGTACTTATCCCCATCCCTCGTTTTGTCTTATCAAATAAAATACATCCAATTTCTAATGAGTCGAAATATCTTATGGTCTTAAAATAATTTATATAGCCCAAGATATTATCTTCTTTATCAACAATAAGCATTCTTCCAAAATCTTCATCCCATAAACCCGTTTCATTATACCATTTTAGTAAACTGGATTTTGCTGTCAATTCCATTGTATAATATTCTCCTCTATTCGAGAGCTCAGTATCGAGAATGTAGAATTGATCTAAATCTTTATCTGTAATCATTCTTAAATTAATATTCTTACCTTTTATCATCTTATTATTACTCCTTTTATTTTCTTTATTTTCTAACTAAAAAAATCATAATGAATCATATCTTCTAGAGGTTTTCTAATCTTTTTCTTTATTTCATTCTCTGTTGAATAACCTAAAGGAGTAATTCCTAAAACATGATATTCTCCCGGTATTTTAAGAATTTCTTTCACTTTTGATTCATTAAACCATCCAATCCAACAAGTAGCTAATCCTTCCGCAGTTGCAGCTAGAATTAAATGTTCAAAACATATACCAAAATCTACAGGATAATATTGAATAGATCTGGTACCAGATTCCTTTTCGGAGATTAATCCCACAATAAAGATAGGTGCATTTTTAAACTTTTCTTCTTGTCCAATAGCTTGCCATAATTCTTTAACTAATTCTTGATTTTGAACAATAATATATTGCATACCTTGCTTATTCGCCCATGTTGGTGCTAGTCGAGCAGCTTCTAATATGTTGTTTATCTTTTCTTTTTCAGGTATTTTGGTACTAAATTGCCTAATACTTTGTCTTTTTCTAATAACTTCATAAAAATCCATTTCATCACTTCCTGATTTAAATAAAATATGCTAATCTATTTGTAATATTTCTTTATCTGATATTAAATAAATTATCTTATTTTTAATGGGACTAAAAATCAATTGATCCTTACCTACAATCTTACTTTCAACCCCGATCTCAACAATTCCTTCCCCTTCTAACACATAAAAGGTTACATCCACAGATGTTTTATGCAATTTAAGAGCTTCACCAGTTTTTAATTCAATATGAACTATAGTGCCATGTTCGAAATTGATTAATTTCTTTACAGCAACTTTATGTGGAGTATCAGCAATTTCCACATCCTTAACATTTATTACTTTCATTTTTTTTTTCTATTTTCATTTTATTTTTAATTTTTATACTAAAATAATACTAATTCAATAAATAATAAAGAATAAAGAATAAAATCAATTAAAAAATATATTAAACAACCTATTATTCAAATTATTTTAAAATTAAAGTAATCATGATTGGAAATTTACCAAAAGAAGTTTTGGAAGCAATTCTCGAGACAATTCCTTTGGAGTTCTCGGTTTTAGATGCAAATGATAATGTTTTAGGATGGAATAAACATGAAACCAGAATTTTTAAAAGACCTAAAGTGGTAATAGGGAGAAACGTACGAAAATGCCACCCTCCAGAAAGCCTTGGTAAAGTAGAGGAAATCCTAAAGGATTTTAAAGAAGGAAAGAGAAATAAAGCCTGTTTTTGGATTGATCTAAATCAAGAAGATAAAACAAAAAAAGTTCTCATAGAATATTATGCCCTAAGAAATTATGATGGAAATTATCTCGGATGTTTAGAAGCATCCAAAGATATTACAGAAATACAAGCACTTTCTGGCGAGAAAAGATTATTGGATTAAAGGAGTAAAGATTAAATGTTACCAATAGGCCCTCTAATGACTGAGCATAGGTTAATTGAGCGAATGATTCATATCCTCCAAACAGAACTTAAGACCCTTCAAGAAAAAAAAGAATTTAATCCCCAATTCATAGATAATGTAGTAGATTTCATCCGCACGTATGCAGATCAAACGCATCATGGGAAGGAAGAAAATATTCTCTTTCGAGAATTGAAAAAAAAGAGCTTATCTTCAGAACACGCAAGAATCATGAATGAGCTCATTGAGGAACATATATTTGGAAGAAAAATTACGGGTGATTTAGTAGAAGCAAATAAGAATTATGCCAAAGGAAATAAAGAGGATTTGGATATAATTACTGAAAAGATTAAGGTTTTAGCGGAATTTTATCCCAAGCATATTGAAAAGGAAGATAAGCACTTTTTTATCCCTGTAATGAAATATTTTTCTAAAGAAGAACAGGATGGAATGTTATTAGAGGGACAAAATTTTGATAGAAAGATGATCCACAGAAAATACAATGCATTAGTTCTTGAACATGAAAAATTGCGAGGAATATCCTCTGATAAGCAGAATTCGGATTGGATTAATTATATTTAATTGTCTAAATTAAATATAGAGTAATATTAATAAATTTAAACTATTAGATGCATGAATTTTAAAATCAAATTTTAATTTTTTTTAATTAAAATAACTAATATTAATACACATTAACAAATTATCTTGAAAGGTTATTTTCATTAGTTTTTTTTTAGCTTAATTTTATTAGTTTTTTTCATTTTTATAAAAATGTCTTTAATGCAAAATTATTTTAGAATAAGGAGATATAAATTAAAAAAATAAATAAAATCCTTTTCCATGGAAAAAGGGTAGATTTTATTGGAAAATGTACGTGAAATCATAGTTTCACGGTCAAATGTATTTATATACAAATTATAATAGTGATATGAATAAATACCTATAAAAAAAGAGATAAAACTATATCTTTAACTTTCTATAAAATAATAGGAGCCAAATAAAAAAACTTACTTATGTTGATTAAGACTCCAGATTGAAATATTTAACATTCCTTATGTTGGTAACTTTTGTTATATATTGAAGTGATTTGGTTAATCTAATTTCATTAAATATTTCTCAAATTAAAGATTTTATTTGTAAGGAGGTACATTTTATTGAAATATATTTAATGCCTAATTTTATGTAATTATATACAAAAAAATCACTAAAATGGGCAAATAATAGAAGAATAATCAATAAAAGCAGAAATTTAAATAAAATTAGTTTCTTAAATAATAGGAAAAACACGAGATAAGTTTTTTTTTATGGTGGAAGAAAATAATACTCCAAAAATTACAATTGGTGTCTTCATCCCTAGTTTAGACGATGATTATCATGAAATGACTTGCAAAGGTATTGAAGAATGTGCCAAAGAAAATAATGTAAACGTTATATTTGTTATAGGCGGACCACTTTATGTTTCATTTTATCCATATGAAGCTCATTCAAATATATTATATAAATTATTTGATAGCAATAATATTGATGGTCTTATTATCAGTACTGCTTCTTTAGGCGGCTTTACAACGGAAAATAAAATTAAAGAATTTGTTCAAGAATATAAAAATATACCAATAATCAGCATAGGAACAAAATTACAGAATACAACTAATTTATTAATAAACAACAGACAGGGTATGAAAGATGTTATTAATCATCTTATTGAAGTCCATAAAGCGCGAAGGATCGCTTTTATCCAAGGATCTGAGGATAATTATGATGCAAAAATACGCTATCAAGCATATAGAGAGGTCCTAATTGAACATAATATTCCTATTAAAGATGAATTGATCTTACAAGGGAATTTTACATCTCTAAGTGGAAAAATTTGCACATCAATACTTCTTAACAATGGAATTCAATTTGATGCTATTGTTGCTGCAAACGATGGTATGGCTTTAGGAGCAATAGAAGAACTAAAGAGAAGAGGTGTAAACATTCCAGAAGATACATTAGTAACTGGATTTGATAATATATTTACCAGTAGTTTTTCAGATCCACCTTTAACAACTATTAAACAACCTGTTTACCAACAAGGGGTGGAAGCTATGAAAAAAATTATTTCGATGATTAAAACTTCCCAAAAATCAGAAGATATACTATTACAGACAAAATTAATAATACGAAAATCATGTGGATGTATACCTAAATCTTCTGCTGAGAGTATTTTAAGTTCTTATAAAAAATCAAATGAAAGAAAAAAGGATGATCTTTCTGTAGATTTGAATAAGATTATTTTGGAAATTCAAAAATCTAATATTTATGAGAATTTTAAAATGAATCCTATTCTAGTTCAAGATCTATTAACTACTTTTATAAATGAATTCACAGGAAAAACACAAAATATATTTTTGACCAAATTTCAAGGATTAGTTGAAGATATTATACCTCATGATCAAGATCTAGGGGATTGGATAGATATCTTAAAAATGTTTCAGAAATTTTCTTTCTTTTATAGTTCTAATGAACAATTTAAACTAAAATCAGAAGAACTCTTAAAAAAAGCGAGAATTATAATAGATAACACAATAGAACAATTTGAGGCATTTCAATCGAATAAAATGGATACGACTATTAAAAATCTTGCAATTGCTATTGATTCATTGAATTCTAACTTTGAAATTTCTGAATTTAATTCAATTGTTAATAAAACATTTCCGAATTTGGGATTTAATTTTGTATATGCATCCTTATTTGAAGGAGAGAATTTACCCTCTGAAAAATCCAAATTATTTATAGCATATAAATTTCAAGAAGATTTTCGATTACCTAAAGAAGGTGTTATATATTCTACAAAAAATTTAGTTCCAAATACTTTTTTAAATAAAAAAAAAAGATTTAGTTTTATTATCAAAACTCTTTATTTTAAAGATGAAGTTCCTTTTGGATTTATTATTTTTAACTATAATCCAGAATTAATACACTTTTCTATTGAACATCATTTAAGTAATGCATTAAAAGGAGTATTTATTTATGAAGAATTAGATAAAATTAAGAATAACATATAAGAAAAAATGAATTTTAATACAGATAGATTAAAATTTTAAATATTGAACACTTAAATAGATTAATAATATTTAATCCTTTTTGAAATATGAATATAAAGCAACGCCATTTTATCAGAAAAAATGAATTAAATCAACTAAGAGAATCTATATCGAATCAATATAGTGATGATTTCGCTAATACTCTTATTCCAAAAAAAAGTAGAGTAGAAATAATAATAACCGAAGATAATGATGAATTATTTGCGGTTAATGGTACTTTAACACTTTGGAAATCAATAGAAGGATATCTTCCAGTCTTGACTCTTTTATTAAATAAAATTATTGACTTAAAAGCTGTAATTGTAGATATGGGTGCTGTAAGATTTGTTACAAATGGGGCGGATATTATGAGACCTGGAATTACTAAAATAGATCCCGAAATAAAAGAAAATGAAATTATAAAAATAATAGATGAAAAAAATCATCAAACACTTGCTGTGGGAAAAGCTATTTTTGAAGCAGAAGTTATGAAAAATAAAAATACAGGAAAAGTCATCAAAAATTTGCACACAATTCAAGATCAAGTCTGGAAATTTATTAAAAACTTTAAATAAAATCACTCAAAATCTAAGATTATATATCTAGTTATAATTATCATATTAATTAATTTATTATACTTATTCATTTCAATACAGAACAGCAGGAAATATCCAATTTTTACGAAAATATTAAATTTTAAATTATTTCCAAACTTAAAAGATATTTAAAATCGATTTTTACGATTATTAAAGTTAACTATTTAATCATTCTGCGATAGGAAAAAAATCTGTTTAAAAAGGATATTAAATTTTCATTATATATATTAAAGACTTATCTGAATTATGTGGATTATTGGTCATACAGCTTTAGCATATTTAGCTATTAAATTAATCTATATATATAATAAGGAAGAAATTTATCCAAGA
>CAZBEU010000243.1:0-2359 GCA_964491005.1 uncultured archaeon
AGTCAAAATACCCCCTAAAGCAATTAAAGAATATGGTTTTATGAGAGAGCGAATCTTGTTTTTACTTTCAGGAAGTAAAACCTCTGGGGGATTCGGATTGACATCAAAAAGTCTCCTAAAAGATTCAGTACTAATCAAAGATCTTGAATTAAATAAAAGATTTTTTAATTTAGAAATCCCTGAAGGAAAGATTGTTAAGATAAAAAACAAATCCTATTGTTGGTTGAGAAAAATTGATTTAGGTACCATCAAATTATCTCAACACATTAAAAAAGAATTTCATTTAGAAGAAAATAGTCGACTTTTAGTAGGTCGTGGTAGTCGATACGCTTTAGCATTCATTTCAAGAGGTTCGATATTTAAGGAGGCTCTAAACCATCCTAAATTAAATGTATTTTAATTAGAAAAAGATTAAATGATTTTAATAACATTATTTCCATGTACCTTTCACGATCTTTATTCATGAAGTGAGAAATAAAATGGTAAATTTTAGGAGAGTTTGATCTAATTGTATAGTTTTTTTACATAATAGAGATAGATGAAATTTATAAACATAAATTTAAAAAAAAGGGAAAATAAAAAATAAATAAGAATAATTCAACTTTTATTAAAATGAAAAGATGAAAAATAATTAAAAAAAAAGAAAAGTTAGTCATCACAATTCTGATTTCTATACCAATATCAATAATAGGATTGATAATTGGTATAATAAATATCTCAGAATATATTTCAATAAATTTAACAGCTATTTTAACTGCTATAGGATTTCTTATATTTGGTTTAGGATTGTCAATTCCTTTTATAGTGATATCTTTTTTTAAAAATGATAATGAAGAATCAAGTAAATTAAGGTTCTGTGTTAAATGTGGAAGAGCTATTCAATGGGATACAGAAATATGTTCTTATTGCAAATATGATTATACTTAATTTGGTCTATCTACATTCTTATAATTTTTAATAAAATCTAAATAAATTCAATTATTAACACATCATCACTATTCCAAAGTGAGGGACCAAATTTAGCTCTATTTTTATCTTCTTTAGTAACACCAATTGTATCTCCATCTTTCACAACCGGACCATTTTTAAGTAAATAATCTGTGAAATGATAAAGAGAAGATAAGATATCAAATAGATTTTTTCTTGTATTTTGAATTTCAATTTCCCTATGTCCAAAAATATCCATTCCGGTCGTTAATATATTGTATGTATCATCCTTATTTTTTTCTATTCTATATTCAATCCATAAATTGACCGGTAATAAATCATTTTCAAGACATTCTTTTCCAATTTTAATAAGATCTTCTGGTGAATTTACAACTGTTCCACTTCCCCAATATATACCTTTAATTTTTATCAATTCTGCAATAGAAATGATTATTTTTGTAATAATAATCGATTGTTCTAAAATAGAGTAATTAATACTACTTCCAATATATGAAACTATATAGTGACCTGTATGATTTTTTAGTTCTTTAGTTGCTTTTGGCCAAAGATAGGCAGTACAACAAGGACCTTCTAAATCACTCCATGGAATTGGGTTAGGAAGATACAAAATGAAGAAAGTATCATTATTATCTAAAGAAAGTGTTATTATTCCTTTATCATCATCAATAGAATTAATTTTTGGAAAGGATTTCCAATCATTTTCTATTTTTTTTTTTAAATTTTTTTATGAGGATATAGGAAAAAAATTTAAATATGTAATTAGAATCCCAGGAAATCACGAATTCTACAAAGGAAACATCAATTATATCTACTACCCACAATATAAGAAAGAATTTTTAAAAAATCATTATAAACTCAACAATCAAACACATATTATCAATGGTGTGAAATTTATAGCAAGCATATTATGGTCTATAATTCCTGATGAGGAAAGAGAAAAATATTATCAAATCATGAATGATTATCGATATATTAATATTAATTACCAACCATGGCTAAATTCTCCAAGTGATAATTTAAAACTCAGGATTGATGATACAAACTTATTTCACCAAATTTCAAGAGACTTCATAGAAAAAGAACTTAAAAAGGAATATAATGGAAAAATTGTAGTTGTAACACATCATCTTCCCAGCTTAGAATTTATAAAAAATCCTTCTAAATTAGAGTATAAATACTCATATGGAACTTCTTTAGATTCAATTATAAAGAATAATTTCTTTGATTTATGGATTTTCGGACACCGTCATAGAAGCTTTGATATATCTTTCCAAGGTAAGCGATTTGTTAGTAATCCATTAGGATATTTGGATGGGGCTCAAAAAGACAATTTCAAAAGGGATATTTATATTGAAATATAAATTATATCATAGAACTTTTTCTCAATTAATTTTCACGATCTTTATTCATG
>CAZBEU010000244.1:0-2319 GCA_964491005.1 uncultured archaeon
GATTGGTGCAGGGGGAATATATGCAAATTTTCTTAAAGATGTATCATTTGCTTTATCTTATAAATTTAATGAAGAAAACGCAAAAAAAATGTTACAAAATACAAAAATTTTCAGTCTTTTACAAGGAGTTCGAGGTGAAAAACGTTCTGATATTGAATCAATTATTGATGTGTTATTAAGACTATCTCAATTAGTCAATGATTTTCCAGAAATCGTTGAATTGGATATAAATCCCCTACTTTCATTTATTGAAGGATATAGTGCGGTAGATATAAAAATAACAATAAGTAAAGAGGAAATTTAAGACCAAAAACTTTAAAATCAAAAAAATAAAGATATTAATTACCAATTATAGTTGAAAAAAATGGCAAAAGGAATTTATTTATGTTCTTTAACTGAGAAAGTTGGAAAAACTCTTCTTTCAGTGGGAATAATTCAGAAACTACATAAAGATGGAAAAAAGGTAGGATATTTTAAACCAATAGGTACACCAAAAGGACCTTTTACGAGTAAAAAAGATCCAGATATTGATTTTTTAAAATCATGTTTGGAAATTACAAATTTACCCTATGATATATTATCACCCGTTTCTATTCCAGATTGTTATTATATAGATCTAATTGATGCTGAAAGAAAAGAAGAATTATTAACTCTTATAAAGGAAACTTATGAAGAATGGTCAAAAGATTACGATTATATTATAATAGAAGGAGCACCAAGTTTAAAACAATATGTTCGCGTGGGAGTTGATGATGTCTCAATTGCTCAAACTCTTGGAATTAATGATTTAGTATATATTGAATCATTATCTTCAGATAAAGCTATTGATAATTTATTTTTCACTAGTAGATATTTCGATTATAGAAATATAAAAATGAAAGGAATTATATTTAATGAGATTGATTATGAATATTTTGCCCGAATTCATGAATTAGAAAAAAATCACATCAATAGATATAAAATACCAATAATTGGAATTATTGGAAAGAATTTACAATTATGGTCTCCTCGAGTTTCAGAAATTAAAGAAGCAATTGGTGCATCATTAGTAAATGAAGGAACTTCTCCTCAATTAGATAATTTAGTAGAAACGTATTTAATTGGAGCAATGGGACCACAATCTGCTTTAAAATATCTTAGACAAGTGAAAAAAGCTGCATTCATAACTGGTGGAGATAGAGCTGATTTAGCAATTACTGCACTTAATGAAAATGTATCTGTTCTTATTTTAACAGGATACATACATCCAGATACCTCAGTTATTACAGTTGCAAATGAAAAGAATATTCCTATTCTTTTAAGCCCTTCAGATACATATACTACATTAAAAAATGTAGAGAATATAGAACCAGCAATTCAAGAAGAAGAAATTGAAATGGTTTTAAATTTAGTAGAAAAACAAATTAATTGGGATATATTATTAAAATAATGCCTTAAATTTTTTTATTCTATTAAATCAAGGATTCTCATTTTTTCTTGCGTGATTTGATTCATTTCTTTAGATTTCTCTAAATTTATATTTGATTCACCGGAAATTCTTAGATATGGACTTGTTCCAGAACGTCGTATTAATATCCATCCCTCATCATAATCAATACGAACTCCATCTAATTTATTTATATTTAAAATTTTCTTACCCAAATCATCTAAGGATTCTTTCATAATATCAACTATATTATCATTTATTTTATTTGTAAAAATAATATCTTCCTTAAGCAGGATATTTTTTCTATAGAATGGATAATTTGGGATGTTATCTAACAATTCCCCTAGTGTTTTTTTAGATTCAACTACCATTTTTAAAATTCGTGCAATAGTAGCTATAGAATCTGGTCCATAATGGATATCAGGCCAAATATATGTTCCTGAATTTTCACCCCCCAAAAATCCATTACACTCTTTTAATGCGATTGCTACTTTGATATCTCCTACTTCACATCGATTAATTGTACAACCTAAAGGACATAGTACATCTTCCAATAAACTAGATGAATTAATTGGAGTAACAATGATCTTGTTTTTAATATTTATTATATCATTCCCTTTACCCTCCAAATAATATTTAGCCATTAATGCTAATAATCTTATTGGATCGACAATCTCTCCATTTTCATCCAAGAATATTACTCGATCTGCATCTCCATCTAAAGCTATTCCAATATCAGTCTCATCTGATGCTCTAATGAAATGACATAATTTAATAAGATTTTCCTTACTTGGTTCACTTAATCGTCCTGGAAATTTACCGTCCATATTCGAATTTAGGGTAGTTATATTAATGTTATATTTACTTAGTAATTTTGGAACAATCTCACAACT
>CAZBEU010000245.1:0-4511 GCA_964491005.1 uncultured archaeon
AACAATTTGAATTCTTCAATGATATACGATTTTTTCCTAATTCAATTTTCTGTGCTGTTAATAAAATTGATCTTTTAGATGGAGACCATGAAAAAAAAGTAGAAGAGATAAAGTCCAAAATTTCTAAATTCTTTAATGAAAGAAAAATTGAAATAAAGGATTATTTTATGACTTGTGGAGAGAAGATAGAGGAATTTGGAGATATTGAGACATACAATAATCACGTAGCTGAAATGATTCTAAAAATAACTACAGAAAACTAATTTCATATTTTTAATAATAACTTTTGATAATTAATTTTTTCAATAATCATTTTAGAGATTGATAGTTAAGCGATTGATAGATTCTACATTTTTATAATATATTATGATTGATCTTTTGTTTTAATTTCATTTGATTTTAGCTTTAAGGAAAGTTTTGTAAATAGTTTTTGTAAATCTAATTGATAGCCTATTAAAGGAGTTAAACGAACTTCATTTGTCTTTTCATCTGTTTGTATATATCCATCTTCTTCTAATTCTTTCAAATCATCTAATATATCTTTTTTCTTTCTTATTTCCATAATTTCTTTTACTCTAGCAATTCCTGAATTTGAATATGTGCAAATAATTACACAAAATAATGTGGCTGCGAGTTTTGGTTTACTTTTAAAAGGATTTGCAGCAACTAAATTGGACATTTCATCATCATAAGAAATAAACCAATGATCATCCAAAGGATTAAATCTAATATAAAGTCCAAGTGGTTCAATATATCTTGATAAATTGTTTATTAATTCTTGAAAAAAAATTGATTCATTCTTTCCTTTTACTTGAAGTGCTTCAACAATCTCTTCCTTTGTTGCTCCCATTTGGGATTTACTTTTCTTTTTACTTAAATAATACATTAAAAATGATAATTGGTTAATTTAAATCACCTTTATATATATAAAGTATCTGTTTCATGTTTATATTTTACTTCTTTTATTTGTAATAGATGAAGAAGATACACAAATTTTTCATAAATTTCAATCTGATTTTCTATTTTGTCAAAAATAGAATTAAAATTACATGGTAATTTTTTCTTAATTTCTTCAAGAAATTCATTCATTTTATCCGTAAATTTCTGAGTAGGTAATTCAAGGATGAAATTTTCTTTAACATGATCTCTCTTTAGATGTTCTATTATTATTGATGGTATTCTATCACGATTTAATTTTGTAAAACTTTGTTCCAAAAAATCATAAGAAAGAGATTGAAGCTGAAAGGTTTTTATCCAACATTCATTAAATAATTCAATAATTTCTTTATCATCAGGATTAGATTTTATATATAAATCAAATTTTTTATCATCTTCCATTGAATTTAATAAATCCTTAAATTCCTTAAATTTATCATCAAGAAGATCACAAGCATCTATATATACCTTGGAGTACCTATTGATATTAGAAATATTCAATGTATTTTTTAATTCATTAAAAATCGGAACTAATTCCAAATCTAATAAGGAAATTTTACCATTCTTGACATCTTCATATATAACTTTAATTTTTGCTCTAATCTCATCAGATAAATCTTTAAATTCAATCATATAACATACTTAATTATCTATAACTTTTGGTTTAAAAACAGTGGAGATTTCCTCTTCTCCTACTCTAGCTACTCCTATTAATTTTTCTGCTAATCTGTATAATGCATTTGAAGACTTAGGTAGAAACATAATCATTTGTATTGGATTATTCTTAAGAGTAGATTTTATCAATTCATATGATATTTCTGAATTCTTATCATCTAAAAACATTGATGCTTCATCAAACATACAGAGAGGAGAGGGATTCATTTCTTGGAGTGAAAGAATTAAAGCTATTGCCACCATTGATACTTGGCCTCCACTTAAAGCAGTACAAGATAGTAAGGGTTTATTTGAAGTAGATGCTTTAATATCTACTCCAAGTTCTTCGAATTTGCCTATTAGATTTAAATCACAATACACTTGTATGTTCGAGTCTTTAAATTTATTATCAATCTTTGTTGTTAATTCTTTTAAAACATCTTGAAATTTATTATAATATGTCTTTTCCAGTTCCTCTTCCGTTTTTATTGCTGCATTAATATCATTCTCCATATCATCCTGATTTTTTGATATTTTTGTTAATGAAGACACAAGATAGTCTTTTTCAACTAATATTGAGTCATCAACATCATAATATTTAAGAATTTCTTTATCAACGTTATAAATATCTTCTTGAATTTCTTCAATAGACCTTGGTTTAAGGGCTTCTTTAGTTAGATCACCTATTTGTGAATCAATCCTCTCTAAATCTTGGTTTTTTTCAATTAATTCTTCATTAATATGTGATAAGTTAATATTATCCTGCTCTATTTTCAATTCTAATTCTATTCTTTTTTCATCTTGAATACCTTTTGTTTTAATATATTCATTTCTCTTCTTTTTTTGTTCTTTGATATTATTTTCTATTTCTTTTATGTGATTTTCAATAAGTTCTAACTCTTTATATATCTCAAATGCACTTTTATCAGCATTTTGGAATTCTTCTTTTCTCGACTCTAGTTGAGATTCCCACATATCTAATTGATTGTGAATTTGGAGTATATTTTGATTTATATTATTGAGTAATTCTTTATTTTCATCTATTTTTTCTTCCCATTCTCTCTTTTTAACATTCAAGTCTGATAAAAGTGAAGGTATTTGTTTAATTCTTTCATTCCAGTTGAAGAAATCTGGATCTTGCTGTTCTTCTAATTCCTTTATTTTCAGCTGTAAATCGTTTATCTTCTCTAAAGATTCAATATTAACTTTTACTATTTCTCCTTTTTGTACATATAAATTGTTTTTTTTTGCTGTAATTCTTCTTTTTTGGTTATAATTATAGTATAAATCGTTAAAATTCTCTTTTTTATTGTAAAGATCTTTTTGAATTTTATCCAACTTTGTAATTTTATTTTTTAATTCTAAAATTGAATCGTTATATTTTTCAATATCATTTTCTAATTGATCAACTTGTTCTTTCTGAGTACCAGTGCTGAGTAAACCTTTTAATTTTTTAAGATAGGGCGTTTCATATACATATTTGTAAGAAATAATTTGTTCTCCCTTTAAAGTTACACATCTACCTTTAAAATTATAGTTTTTATAAATTTCCTTGCCTGTTTGGTAATCTTTCACAACAAGACAATTTGTAACTTTAGAATAGATTACTTTTTTTATATTCATTTCTTTAGTTTTTATCAAATCTGCAAGATATCCAATCACACCTTGAGCTTCAAAATCCATTAATGGTTTTATTGGTTCCTTTTTAGGAACATAAATATTACAATAAGCATTATATTTATTTTTTAGAATTTTGAGCTTATCTAAAGTTTCCCAATCGTTAGCTATAAAACTATAGAGAAGTTTTTCACCTAAAATTGATTCTATTGCATAACTAAGCTCATCATCATATTGAATATAACTAATTATAGGACCAATAACTTTTAGACCTTGTTTTTTAATATCATCTTTCAATATATTAATTTCTGTTGGTAAGATTAGCTTTTGATGGTTTAACGAACTTCGTAATGACTTAAATTGATTTAATGCTTTAGATCTTTGAATTTCTATTCGTTTTAGATTTTCTTCTAAATTAAAGAGTTCTCCTGTTATCTTTTTAAGTTTAAAATCAAATTCACGCAATAATTCTGGAGATGGGTTTTCTAAAAACCATTTATTCATATCTAATTTATTGTTAATATCTTTAAAACTTTGAAATAATTGATCGATTTGACTTTCTAAATCTTTGATTATGATTTCATTATCATTGATATCTTTCTGTAAACTATTACTTTTTGATGTTAATTCATTATATTCATCTAAAAATTGCTTATTTGCATCAATTCTACTCATTAATTCTTTTTGTTCTTTAAAGAGTTCTTCAATTTCTTTATCTACATTCCCTTTTTCGCTTCTAATATTATTTATATTTTCTTGTATTTTTTCTTTGTTATTTGTCTGGTCTTTTATTTGTTTTTTAATATTTTTAATTTTCTTAGAAATTTCATCAATCTCTTGTTTCATTTTTAATTTTTCATTTTGCCAACTCTTGATTTTATTAGCAATATCTTCTTTTTTGTAATTATTTTCCCCTAGTTCTTTAGAAAGATTATTAATTTCATCTTCTATACTATTTATTTCTAAATTTATGTGTTGAATTTGTTTATAATTTAAATCTTGTTCTTGTTTATTTTTATGGATTTGATTATTTAATTTTTTTACTTCTTCTGTTAGATCTATTATTTCTAAAAGTAGTTTTTGTCTATTAGCCTGTAATAATTCATCCTCAAATTTTTTTTTTTTACTAATTAATTTTTTTTTTTTTTCTAATCTTTCTAATTTTGGTTTAAGTAGATCCATACTTGTATTAAGTGAATTTTTTCGTGTTTTCAAAGAAGTTAATTCATTATTCAGTGATTGAATATCCTTTTTTTTTTCTAAGATTTCTTCTCTTAATTCTTTTAATCCAATTCCATGTTCTA
>CAZBEU010000246.1:0-5501 GCA_964491005.1 uncultured archaeon
TCTAAAAGAATTGATAAAAAAGACACAGAATCTCTTATTAGTATTATTACTCTTTTTGGTATGTTATGGGATAAAAACCCTGAAAAAATATTAAATTTATTTATGGAATTTATAAAATTTGAAGATATTAGAATAAAAGAAAAAATTTCGGAAATTTTAATTGAAAAATATAATTCAAGACCAAATTTGATTTTTAATAACGTAATTGAAATTCCTGATACATCAAAATTTATTACAAAGGGTATCATCTCAAAGACTCTAATTAAAATAGTTGATAAGGACCCTAAGAAAGTCATCCCTATGCTCAATAAAGTAATTTTTGATATGAAAAAAGAAGAAAGTTGTTATAACGCTATTTCAGCTATTGAAGGAATTAGTAGTGACTTCTATGAATTAATTGATATTAGTACCTTAATCTCAACTTTAAAAAAGAATCACAACCCAAGAATAAGAACTTCTATCATTAGTATTTTGATAAATATTGGAAAGATAAAACCACAATTGCTAAAATCAGAGATTCCAATTTTATTAGATATGGTTCATGAGCAAGAAGTAACTTTTAGAATTACTTTTACAAAGGCTCTTGTGGAAATTACTGAAAAATCACCAAATATTATGAATTCAAACACACTTTTAGAATTTCTTAATGATAAAGACTCTTTTATAAGGGAATCCGCTACAAAAATTTTAGGTAAGATCGGAGTAAATATTGATGATTTTAAAAAATCAATAGATATATTACTAAACAAATCACTAACTGATAAAGAGTGGATTGTGAGAGAAGCTGCGGTTTCTAGTCTTGGTGAAATATTAGATAAAGTAGAAGAAAAAGGATTTATCATTCAAAAATTAGTTCCTCTTTTAGATGATAATGAAAATTGGGTTAGAAGATCTGCATTACTTATCTTATCGGAAATTGATAGCATTAGTTCTTCCGAAGTCCCTTTTCATAAAATTTTTGAAAATCTTTCTCATGAAGATGAGAATGTAAGACAAGCAGCTATTGGATTATTAAAAATGTATTCTTATGATTATCTTAAAGAAAAAATTGATATTATTTTGACTTTATTAGAAGATCCATTCGATGAAGTAAGATTTGAGATTATTAATATAATGATTGAAATTATTATGAAGGAAGATATCGGTAAAATACTACCAGATTTATTAAAATATTTTAGTGATGATTTTTCAATCACATTACAAAGATCTATAGCAACTATCATTGGGCGCACAATTATATATTGTGATGAAGATATAAAAAAAAGAGCAGTCGCCCTTTTAAAGATTAGATGTGAAGTATCTCAAGATGAGACGATATGTAAATTTTACCACCAACTTAAAGATTAATGATATTTCTATAAATTCATTCTCTCCTTATTTTTATTAATTTTTTATTAATTAAATAGTACAATAATTCTAAGTTAATAATTGCATTAATATAAAATTGAAAATATTTTCTGTTATAGCTTAAAAAATATATGTGAGAATTATGACAACACCTCTATCAAGTCCTAAATTACCCATTAATATAATTCAGAGATTTGAAGATTTTTATCGTCTTTTTGAAGATTCTCCCGGTATTTACAAATATCAGGAACAGATAAAAGATATTATTGCGAAAGGAGGAAACACTTTAACTATTTTCTATGAGGATCTTTTGGCTTTTGACTTTGAAATCGCAGAAATGTTAAAAAAAGATCCAGAACCATTGATTGAAGATGCTATTAAAGCCTTAAAAAATCTATTAAAATTCCAAACTAGTGAGATCCAAGTAGATAACGAATACTATGTACGATTTTCTACAAAGGATGAAAAAAGTCCAATAGTGATAAGTATAAGGGGTTTAAGGTCAAAACATATAGATAAACTTGTATGTATTAATGGAATAACCATACGAAGTTCTGTTGTTAGACCGAAATTAACGAAAGCAATTTTTGAATGTATTATATGTGGGTCTACTTTTGAAATATTACAATTAACTTCAAGTATAAGATGGCCAAATTTTTGTTCTGAAAAAAGATGTAAAGCAAAGGCTAAATCGGATTTTCGACTTATTACTAAAAAATCTGAGTTCATCGATTGGCAAAGTATTACTATTCAAGAAGTCCCCGAGGATCTTCCTCCAGGAAGAATACCTAGATCAATTCAAGCAATTTTGACACATGATTTGGTTGATTATGTAAAACCTGGAGATCGAATAAAACTAGTTGGTATTTTTAAATCTGTACTTGCAACTTCAATGAATAGTAACAATTCTAATCTTTTTAAAACATTTATTGAGACAAATTATATTGATCCCGAGGATAAAAGCGAAGAACATATTGATATAACAAAAGAAGAAAAAATAGAAATCGAAAATCTCGCTAAAGAACCATTCATACAAAGAAAAATCGCTCGTTCTATTGCACCGACAATTTATGGAAGAGATGATTTAAAAATGGCATGTGCTCTAAGTCTCTTCGCTGGAACAAGAAAAAAAAAGGCAGGTGGCGGATATAAAAGAGGAGATATACATGTTCTATTTGTAGGAGATCCTGGAACCGGAAAGAGTATTCATGGCTCTGAAAAAATATATATTGGTAAAAAAAAATTTGAAAAGAAAAGATGGGTTCAAAGATGTATTGGTGATTTTGTTGATGATTTATTAAAAAAATATTCTTCGAAGAAAATATTAAATGGAGATACAGAACTACTTAGACTTGAAAATCTACCTGAATATTATACATATTCTATTAATCCTAAAAATTTTAAGACTCAAGAATCTAAAATTAATGAAATTAGTCGACATAAAACTAAAATTCTTATTAGGATAAAAACTAAAAATGGAAGAGAAATTTTAGCAACTCCAAATCATTCTTTCTCAACTTTAATAAATGGAAGATTTCAAACAATTGATGCAAATCAACTATTTAATATGAAGAATGTTATTAAAAAATCTAATTCAAATCAACGGTATTACTTACCTGTTGCAAGAAACATTGAATGTGATACAAATTTTCATAGTATAGATATGGCAGATAATATTGATGAGAAAGATCTTCAAAATTCTTATAATATAATTAAAAATATTTCTTTATATAATGAAGATAAGATTAAACTTAATTATACAGTTAAGAATTCAAATATAGCTAAATCAACTGTACTATTATATAGTAAAGATTCCTCTTCCGTACCTTCTAGTGATTGGATTAGAAAAAAAGGAAAGATCAACTGGACTCCTCATTTTATAGAATTAAATGATGTGATTGGTAGAATTGTCGGATTATATTTAGCGGAAGGAGATCTCAATAAAAATTCTGTTAGAATCACAAATACTCACCCTGATATCATTAATTCTCTTCAAAAAGATATTAAGTCCATTTTTAATAATGTTTCAATTTATAATTATGATAATTCAATACAAATTCACAATTCTCTATTTAAAAAATGGATTTTAAAAAATTTTGGAAATCATGCTGAAAATAAAAAAATCAAATCACAATATCTTTTTACTCCTGAAATATTTCGTCTTGGTTTATTATCAGGATATTTTTCTGGAGATGGTTATACTGAGAAAAATAAATTAAATATTGTAGCAATTACTGCTAGTAGAGAATTAGCATATGCTATCTCAGATATGTTAAGTACATTTGGTATTTTTGCAACAATAGGGTATAAAAAAATAAAATCTGGACAATATAGAGGATCTTTATATTATAAAATAATTCTAACTGGAGAGGAAGCAATTAAATTTTATAAAAGAATTGGTTTTATAGTAAAATATAAACAAGATGAATTAAAAAGATCGATTCAAATTGCCTCAGAAACATATAGATATCAAAAAAAAGATATAATTCCAAATTTTGGAGACTCTTTAACAAATATAATGAGAAATCTTGGTATTAGTGCTCAAAGAGAATCTTGGATAAGAAGTTTTTATGGTGAACTTCGTGGAAAGACACAGAGACAAAGAATGGGAAGGATATACCTCCGTAAAATTGTTCAAAAATTAGAACTCCTCTATAATGAAAAAAGAAAAGAATATTGTAATGATCTAATTTGGTTAAGATCTTTATCTGAATCTGATATTTTATGGGATGAGATCGAGAATATAGATATATTAGAAAGAAATTGTTATGTTTATGATTTAGGAACAATTGATCATCATTTTATTATAGCTAATGGAAACCTAATAGTACATAACAGTGAAATATTAAAATCCGCAGTAGAAATATCTCCAAGAGGATTATATACTTCTGGAAAAGGTAGTTCGGCGGTTGGTCTCACGGCGGCTGTAATAAAAGATAATGATACAGGACAAATGAATTTGGAAGCTGGTGCTATTGTATTGGCTAATGGAGGGGTTGCTGCTATAGATGAATTTGATAAAATGACTACTGCTGATAGATCGGCCCTACATGAGGCACTTGAACAACAAACCGTGAGTATAGCAAAAGCAGGGATTGTAGCAACTTTAAAAGCAGAAACAGCAGTTATTTCTGCTGCAAATCCATATACTGGAAGATATGATATTTATAAAACACCAACTCAGAATATACGACTTCCTCCATCCTTATTATCCCGATTTGATCTTATATTTGTAGTTGTTGACCGTCCAAATAAAGAAGAAGATGCTCAAATGGCTGAATTTATATTACAGAATGCAATGGAAATGAATGAAGATGATAATCTTGATGATGATAACACTAACGATTTTTCTCCTATTTCGGGTGAATTATTAAAAAAATATATAAAACATGCAAAAAGAACATGTAAACCAATACTAACTAAAGTTGCTAAAAAACATATTAAAGAATTTTATCTCAGGTTACGTGGAGATTATAATAGTGAAGATGCAATAGTATCAATTTTAGCAAGAAATCTTGATGCATTAGTTAGATTAAGTGAAGCCCACGCAAAAATGGCATTAAGAGAAAAAGTATTGAAAGAAGATGTTGTAGAGATTATTACACTTTTCAAACGCTATCTAAAAGACACGGGTTATGACGAAACTACTGGAAAAATCGATATGGATAGAATATTTGTTGGAGAATCAAGAAGTAAATTAAATAAATTTGAGAAATTAATGGACAGAATCAAGGAGATATTTGAGGAGAATAATGGGAAAATGCTTGAAAGGAAAGCCATAATTCAGATACTTGATCTAGAAGAACAATTGGAAGAGGAATATATTAAGAAAATGCTTAAGAAATTGATCGATGAGGGTACGCTATATGAACCTAAACAAGGATATATTAAATTTACAAGAAATGAAGAATAGATCTCTATGGAAAAATATTATAAACCCACTCAAGGACTTAAAAATAATAAAATAAAGCATCGTTTCAATGAATATTTCTTCAAGGATAGTCTAAATGATGAACAATTAAAAGTTATTGAAAATCTTGGAGGCCCTATGATTATTATTGCGGGGGCAGGCTCTGGTAAAACCAGAATTATAACATATAGTGTTGCAAAATTATTGAGCAAAGATATAAAGCCTTCTGAAATTATGTTAGTAA
>CAZBEU010000247.1:0-3437 GCA_964491005.1 uncultured archaeon
TTTTTTCTCCAAATACTTAAAAAATCTTCAGTATTTTCTTTTTTATCAGACATTTTTTTAAACCCTTTTTTTTATTTTATAATTATACCTGAAAAATAGCCAACACAATATCCAAATCCTGCTTTATCAACACTGGTATAATGTTTTAATTCTTCTCCTCTATTTGCCTCTAATTTTTTGCATGTAAGAACAAGAGTTGTTATTGTTTGTGGACCACAAACAGAGAGGTCCTTAACTACATCCATTAATTTCCTTCCATCTAATTCATTGAATGCGTCTATTACTTTCTGATCTTTTGATTTAAACTTTTCTAGTTTTTTAGAATCTAAAACCGTTTTATGTTGCATATCTGATGAAGCTACTATAATAACATCTTTATCATATAAAGAAATTGATTTAGCTAAATCCTCAGCAATTTGTTCACAAATTTCATAATTATGAAAGGTATTATACCCAAGTTTAATTGGTAGAATTTTTACATTTTTATCTTTAGCACAATATTTGACAAATGGTAATTGTATCTCAATATTGTGTTCACTTTCACATAATCCTGTAAAAGCTTTATAATCCGCTTTAATGTTATTACTATTTTCTATTATTATATTAGCTAGATCCTCATCAACAATTAGATTTCCTAGAGGTGTTTCCCATTCACCCTTTTTAAAAAGAGCTACATTTGCATATCTACAAGGATTATGTATCGTTCCTAATATTATTATTGTATCCGGTATTTTTTCTTTAAATAAATTGAGATATGTATGAGCTGCACAATAACCAGAAAATCTGTATCCTGCATGTGGAGATACCCCTCCGATTATAGTCCTTAATTCCTTATTTTCACAATATGGTAATTGCCCTGGCCCAAAGTCCTTATCAGAAAATAATTTTTCTAATTCCTCTGAAAGAGTATTTTTTTTTCCAGAATACCAATCTCCTGCATGAGTTGCTTTTCTTTGAATGATAATCACCTCAATATTTTATTTAAAATTATTTTTTTTTCTGTAATTTCAATGATTTGCAATAATATTATGATCCTATTATTATTATTTAGATTTAAGTTATATATATACTTTAAATCTTATCCCATAGAATAGTTAGATTGAACATAATTTAAAACTTATCAAAATAATTTTTGTTATCCTTGGTAAAAAATATAATTTTTAATTTATTGATAAAATATTGGAACTAGGGTAAAAGATTTAAAATATCATAAACACATAGATCTTAGGTGATGAATATGGAAAGACAAGAACAAGAGAAAATTACTCTTGATGACCTCGATAATTATGATATTCCCAATAAAATTCCAACTAAGTTTATAAATTCAAGAGTTATAGTATTTAATCCCTTATATGCTTCATATTTATATGCCAAAGAAAAATTCTTTGGAGCTCCTTTAGGAATAAGTAAACCTCGTTTAGAATATTTTTCAAAACCTTCTGAATTATCATTAATTGAAGCCTATTATCTTCTTAAAAAGGAGAGAATAACTATTTATGATGTTAAAAACGATAGAAATCTTTCTATTGAAGAATTTTACGAAAAATCTAAAAATATTCATAATAAATTTGAAGAAAAATATATAATCTATAATGATTTAAGAGAAAAAGGTTATATACCTCGTCCAGGGTTAAAATTTGGAGCGGATTTTGTTGTATATAAGAAAGGCCCAGGATTAGAACATTCTCCCTTTATTGTACATGTTTTACATCATGATTCTAAATTAGGAGCCATTGATATGGTAAGAGCTGGTAGATTAGCTACATCTGTTAGAAAGAAATTTGTTATTGCTAATCCATCAACAATAAGCTATTATTTCTTTGAATGGTTTAAACCCTAATTCTTTTTTTAAAATAAAAGAGAGAGAAAATTTAATTGAATTGTTGATATCATTTCATTTAATATCATAATAGATTATTGATATAATAGTACTCTTATTACATCTGCTATGTCATGTATCCGATCAGCCAGTTCTTCTAAAATCTTTATACTATCTCTAATTCTGAGTAATAATCTTATCTTTATATCATTATTACCATATAAATAATCTAGAAATTCTCTGAATATCTTATCAATCATATTTTCTACTTCATGAATTATAGTTGTATTTTTAAAGACTTCCTGAGGGCTATCTCTAAGATCCTTTATAGCAAGTTTTAATCCATCTCCCATTTTAAGAAGATTATTTATGAGATTATGATATCTCTTCTTTATTTCCTCATTGATTTCTTCTTTTGGATGAATTTTTGATATTATATCAACAAATTCTAAAGCAGAATTAATTGTATTATCCATGCTTAAAATTAATGCCATGTAATCTCCCAATCCTTGAGCTTGAACCTCAGAATATTCTTTAATTACACGAATCTTTATTCCATCAGCATCTTCTTCTAAAATCTGCATCTTACTACGTTTTTTTTCCAGTTCAATCTTATGAGAATCGACATCATCTTGCCATAAATTATAATATACTGCCATAGAACTCATAACTGAATATATTATTCTTGAGTGTTCTATCATTAAAGTAAGTATTTGATTCTTTATTTTTTGCATATCTCTCAATTCAATAAATTATTAACTTTTAGTAATATATATTATTTTGAATATAAAAATAATAGTTTTTAAAAAATAAATAAATAGAGAAAATATCACTGTATTTTATAATTAAAAACATATTTAAAAAAGCTATAATCAAAAATTCTCAAAATGTCAAAATGGAAAACTTATGCTAAAATAACCGATATTGGGGCTATATCTAGAAGATATTTTGTTAATAACTTTTACGATGGGATGTTAACAATTATAGGCGTTATTTTAGGATCTTTTGTATTATTCTTAAGTGGGCAGAAAATAATATCATCAATAATTGTAATGTCTGGATTAAGTACTTCAATCACTATGTTTATTTCTGGATTTTCTGGTTCATTTCTCTCTGAAAAAGCTGAACAAAATAAGGTTAAAAGTGATATACAGAAAGCTATGGGTAATTTTAGTGAAAATCACAAATATCAAATAATCGAAAATGATACTGACCAAGATATAGAAAAGGCAATGTTAATGCCTATTCGTAAATCGAAAATTTCCTTAGTGAATAAGAAGAAAAAAATAAAGACTTTACATGAAAGAGCTGAATCCTTTGCTGGAATAATTGTATCTTTTGTTAATGGAGGTGCTCCATTCATTGGAGGTTTAGTTCCACTAATCCCTTTCTTTTTTATTTCTGAACCTGATATGATGATCTTTATTTTGTCATTTTTAATTACAGGAATATTTATTATTCTATTAGGAGTATTTTTAGGAATAATTTCAAAAGGCTCAATAATTAAATATATTATTCAGATGGCAGGAGCATTCATTATAACGCTATTATTAACAACGATTATTTTAGGATTATTTCAATAATTTATCAATTACAGCAAAAAAAAACACCCTCCTTT
>CAZBEU010000248.1:0-2955 GCA_964491005.1 uncultured archaeon
CGTAGGGACTACGGGAAGTTACGCTTGTGGAGATCATGTAAGACGCCATTTAGGTGCAGTGGTCGTGGAAGCAAGAATCCAGCTCCTTTAGGGGCTGGTAGTTTAATAACTTAAGAAAGGTAAACTTTCCAAAAATAAAATTAACACTGAAATGAAGTGGGTAATAAGCTTAATGAGGGCAATGCTGATTATATTAAATTCATTAGAAACAGATCATCTCATTTTTAGTATAAAATCTTTTTCTGAATGATTATTCAAAATACTTAAAAGAGAATCTTCTTTTAATTATATGATTATTCGATCATGAATAATTATTCAATATAATAAGATAAGATCGTTGAAAATAAAATCAAAGGTCATTATATGGATATAAAAGAATTAAGACATTATGGTATTGATGGTTCTGATAAAGGAAAACTCATAGTGGACATATTTTCTGATTGGTGTGGGCCATGTAAACTACTTACACCCGTTTTAGAAAAGATTAGAGATGAAGGATTTATAGAATTAATAAAGATTAATATCGATGAAAATCATGAATTAGGTCAAATATTGAATGTCTATGCTGTACCAACTCTACTATTTTTCAGGGACGGAAAATTGTTAGATAAAGACATTAAAATTCATGGAGAGACCTTAGTTAATAAAGGTGTTATGATTGGAGCAACCGGAGAAATAATATTAAAAGAAATAATTGAGCAGATGTAAGTGATTCATGTTTTAAACGAATGCGATTAAAAATCTGGAAATAATAATGGAAAAGAAAAAAGTAATTGGGATTATTGGATCACCCCGAAAAAATGGTAATACCGTGTTTTTAATGGATACCCTTTTGGATATGTTGGAACAAAGGTTTAAAACTGAAAAAATATATCTACAAGAATATGATATTGGTTCATGTAAGGAATGTTATTATTGTATGGAAAACGAGGAATGTTCCATTAAAGATGACATGCAATCTCTCTATCTTAAACTTAGGGAAGCCCTAGTCATTATTTTAGGGAGTCCTATTTTTATGGGTGGAGTTACTTCCTACATGAGAGCTTTCATGGAAAGAACTTGGTATTTAAGGAAAGGGCAATTACAAGGTAAAATCGGTAGCTATATTATCGTTGGACGGCGGGACCTTGGTGTAGGTATTAATGAGATGGAAGGATATTTATCACGACTTAATTTAAATAAGATTCCTGGAGTGATCGGCTTTGGTTTCCGAGAAGGTGATGTTTCGAAAGATGAAGAAGCATTGAAGAATATTCAAAAATTGAGTAATCAAATTTTCAATCTAAATCAGATAAAAGTTTCGGAAGATTAAACAATTCCATGATTCCATTTGATCCTTATAATTCTTTTAAACTATTTTAATCTTTTATAAATATCAGTAATCAGACTTAGACAACAGTAAAAATAGAAATCTTAGTTTATATCTATTAAATATCAGAAAAAATAGAAAAAGAAAGAATGGAAATATAATGTATAGATCAATAGCATTCACAGGAAAAGGCGGAGTTGGAAAAACAACTTCATTAGTTCTTTGTTTAAAATTTTTGATCGCAAATGGAAACTATAATAAAATTTTGGTTATAGATGCAGATCCGGATGCAAATGTTGCGGATTTAGTGGGCAAGAACGTACATTTTGAAAATACTATAGGGGGTAAAATGCATGAAATCATGAAAAGAATCAAAATGAAAATGCTTGCTCCTTATAAGGATAGTAAACAAGCTATTGAAGCGGAAATTTTTAATTGTTTTCTCCATTTTAAGGATTTTGATTTAATAGAGATGGGTCGGACTGAGGGTGAAGGATGCTATTGTAGTGTAAATAATGTTTTAAAAAATGCTTTTGATATTATTTCAGAGGCCTATGATCTTGTTTTGGTGGATACCCCTGCAGGTTTAGAACATTTTGCCCGAAAAACGACAAAGGACGTGTCTGATTTGATTATAATAGTAGATCCGAGTAAAATGGCCTTCCATACGTTAAAACAAATATTAGATATATCAAAAGAAGTAACTTTAAATTTTCAAAATTACTGGATTTTAGGAAATAAGTTTTTAGATAATAATTGGGACATGTTTAAAGAAAAAGTTAAGATGCTAACGGAAATAAGAATCAAATTATTAGGATTGATTCCCGAAAACTCAGAAATTATGAAATACAATTTATTTGGTAAAAATCTTTTAGATTTGCCAAACAACAATGAAGCTTATAATAAGGCGAAACAAATTTTTAAAAAGATATTATCTTAAAAGAGACAGAGGGGATTATTAATTTATATGAATAATGAAAAATTTTTTCCAATCAGTATTAATCCCAATTTATGTATTAGATGTCTGAAATGCATGTATAGTTGCCATCCAAAAGCAGTATTTTTTAGAAATTCAATGCGCTATGTAGATTATGATAAATGTAAAGGATGTTTAAAGTGTGTTGAAGTTTGTGAACGTGGAGCAATCGAAGTTATTTCTATTAAGGAAGGACGATTAAAAGGATTTTTAATTGAATCAAAAAAATGTAATCTATGCAAGATTTGTTTAAACAATAGTTTTTGTTCTAAAAATCTTTTTGAACTCCAGAAGAATGAAAAAGGAAAAGAATGGATTAAATTCCAAGAAAAAAATTTTTTCGAATGTTCTAAATGTTTAAAATGCTTCAAAAATTGTCCAAATAATGCCATTATACCTGAAATCAGTTAATAAAGGTTTCAAGAATTGAATTTGAAAATAAGTTAAAATTAAGTAAAATTAAAAATTCATATTTGATATGACAGAAGTAAAATTACGAATAAACGAGAAAGAAATTCGATTAAATAAAATAATGAGCACAGTTCTTACTAATATTAATATGGGTTTTATTAATGCATTAAGTGATATCCCAAAGGAGAAAAAGAAGTTAATTCTCGAAATTTCTTTTTAAATCTCATCATCACAATGAAAAAATTATATAATAAAATCG
>CAZBEU010000249.1:0-4261 GCA_964491005.1 uncultured archaeon
TAATTATTAGGGAAATGGTATGGTTCATTGAATTGAATTATTAATCCTATTTTTAAAATAAAAGAAGCTAATACCCATTTATACCCCACTTAGAATTAAGGAGATTAAATAGTATGATTTTTAAAATTAATAGTATTTTAAGAACTAAATATACGTTTATTTTTTATTTTCTAATTGGATTAAAATATATATTATTGTTGAGGAGGGAAAAATACAATTAGAGGATAATATCCCCTTTGAGGTAGGTAGAACCATTTTAATTCCGAATGGAAATTAATTATATATTATTTACAATCTTTCATCTATATATATCCGATATAAAGTTTTCTTTAACAGAAACATTTTGTGATATAGAAATATGTTAGAGTCAATACTGCCAAACACGAACCCAGTCAACCTGCATAGGCCATTGACCAGATCCTAGAATCACAGGGAAGTGTTGATCGTCTGCAGTTGCTAGCAGTTGAAAGTCTTCCAAAGAAACCGAACGCATAAGTTTATCATTGAAATATGTCTTGATTCCCTTTCCAGGCTCCCATAGCACTCCGAAAACATTAAATGAGCTCCAGTCGATTTGATCAGAAACGATTATTACCCGATGAGGATAACTGGTAAATACAGGATCACTAGTCACTGAAATATTCCAATAATGGAGGGCTTGGACATAACGATCCTTTAGACCATCAAACCATGATGGCTTATACTCCATGAAATCGGTCTCAAAAGCTTCATAAGGACGGGATTCATAGGGATAGAGATGTTCCGCCGAAAAAGTCCAAAATGCCGGGCAACCTTCTACATTAGGATTATTATCCTCGAAAAAAGGATCGAAAGCAATGGCCGCTTCGAAATAAAGCCCACCCTTCTTTAAGGTCGGAGCGAAACCTGTCCATGAGCCATTATCATCTTTACCTGCAATAGTGGTGATCTGAAAATTGGCATAGTTGTTAGCCTCCTGCAAAGTCAAAATCCCTTCTTTAATGATTATCCCATCAGTGGCTGTTATAGGCCAGCCTAAAGGCCTTGTGCGATAAAAGCTGAAGCCGGGTTTTCTAGTATCTTGCCAGTCAAGGGCAGTTTCTGCTGAATTGAATTCTTCTTGAAATATCAAACGCATAGATAAACCTAACGGCATGGGTAACTCATTAGGCTCTGTCGATTGCTTGCCAAACTGTAGTGTAATTCCAAACAAAAAGAATATTGCCATTATAATTATAATTATGATTGTTTTTATACGTTTCATTTAGGTCTCCTTTTTTTATGTAATTCTCGTTACAACCACTCCTGACATTCTGAAGCTCACTATAAAAGATTTCAATTTTAAGTACCACCACCAGAGTCATGAAAACATGCTCCCATACTGAAACCTCCATGATTTTTACTCTCTCTTGGGACAGGAGATTTTAACAGTGAAGGCCAGGTTTTTGGTCCAACCCATCCATCAACTTCAAGAGCTTCCCAATTATAATAATGGGATTTTTGAAAATCTTTAACACACCATTGAGTATATGGTCCAAATGATCCACATACTTTGACATTATATCCGAATTTATATCGTAATAGATGTTGTAAAGCTAATACATGATAATATCTACCAGAGCCTCTTCCAATAGTTTTAAATAATTTTGTCCATGTTCCTCCAATAACATATCGCCCATAATAAATATCATACTTGATAACAAGACCTACTCTTACTTTAAAAGCCGCTACCTTTTCTCTGGTTACCACACCATATTTTTTAGTTCCAAATTCGTTACCAAGTGATGTATATCCCCATCCTTTTAACATATAATGTAATACACGAACATAATCAGCTGAATATCTACCAAAGTTTAATCTATACCAACTATAATAGGTATGTGGTTTTAATTCTGTTGCAATTACTACTTGTCTTTCATAGTCTATATCTTCACTATTATCAATTGAGGTTATTGTTTCTAATTTAGAGGAACTTATACTTACAATCATCATGGAAATAAAAAATATTCCAATTATTATTGCCAATTCTAATCTAAATTGTTTTTGTTTCATTTTCTTTTTACCTCTAAAAGATGTAATCCATATCAGATTTTTATTTATTTAAAGACTTAAGGTACAATTTTCGAATTTTAAAGATATTTTATATAAAAAGTTATGACATCACTCAATACTCTCTAAAAAAGAATTCATGAAGTCATAATTTTCATCATTTTTTATAAAAAATAAACTATGAAACTTTAAATTTCTTATTACAAAAAATTTTTCTCTAAACACTAAAATTTCATTAAATTTCTAAACTCTTAGAAAATATTTAAGAGTTTTACTCATCAAAATGAATAATTAATTAATTGATAATTAGCATATCTTAAATTATTCAAAAAGATCTTTTATCTAATTAAAGATCCAATCGGTAACTAGTGGATTTTTTTATTTTTGTCAAACTTTTCGAGCCATTAGAGAATTATGACAACTTTCGTCAAAAATAATTTAGGATCGTTTAATTTGTACGTACATTGTACGCACGTTTTCAATGGGGACTGAGGGAATTGAACCCTCGACCATTCCTCATAAAAAGAAAGATTCTTTTTATTTTAACTCTGGAGGCTAACGCGCTACCGGGCTGCGCCAAGTCCCCATATTATAAGCAGATAACACTATAAGTATCTATATTATTGCTAATCAAATTAATTTTTTATCCTTTTTTAGGTTAATTAATTTTAATATGGATTCAGAAATCAAATACATAAAAATAAATCAATTCTTATTAAATAATTCAATTTAAATATAATTTAAAGCATCTTCGGCTACATGTTTTCTTTTTGGATCTAAAAGCCATTTTTTAAGTAAGGGGATAATTTCTTTTGGTTTTTTCCGACCTAAATAGATTAGTGCAGAGGATACAGCTTTCCAGACATATCTTCTTTCATCTATCGCTAAACAAGAGAGAATATCTTTTCCTAAAGGCCATACTGTTGTTCCTCCACTTGAGGCAAAAGCTTTTGCTACATTCCATTTGATCTGTTCATTATTAGTATTACTCCATTTTTCCAATTCTGGAATTGTTAATTTTGGAAATGCTCTAAGAAATGCTGCTAAAGAAAAAGGGCCAAGGTTTTTTCTGACATAATTATTTTTATTTGATAGTAAAGGTTCCAAAAGCAATAATAATTTCTTTTCTTTTCCTGGTTTTCTTTCAAGGACGCTATATTTAGCTGCTAAAACAATTGCTCTTTTAGTAAAATATGTCCCATTATGAACAAGATCCATACTCCAAGGATATACTTTTTTAAAATCTTCTGTTAAAACTACAGCCCATAGTTTTGCGGCATACTCACGCGTTCCCCAATCAGGATCATTTGCAAGTTTGATTAAATAGTTTTCCATTAAATTTGGATTGTTTCTCCAGTAAACTCCAATTAGAGGAAAACCAATCTTCTTACTTTTATGACTCCAGATAGAGATTAGTTTTTCTCCTAATTTAAAATAGTCTTCTTCAGGTAGATTATTAACTATAGAATCTAATATTTTCTTGATATTATTTTGATTTAGTGGTTTAGGGAGATTACCTAAAAAATCAATATATTTGTGATTTGAAATATATGAAATTAAGGTTGTAGGATTATTATCATTTATCATTAATTTAATTTTCCCCCACAGGTTTCACAAAATCTTAGGTTTTGTTGTTCATGATCCAGATTTAGTCCGCAATGAGGGCAAAAATGCAATTTTTCATCAATATTTTTCTCGATTTTCTCATCTATAGCTAATTTAATTTCAGCGTCATCAGGAATAAATATTTTCTTAAACCGATAACCGCAAGATCTACAAATTTGATCATCATATCTTAAAACATTTTGACATTCTGGACATGCTAAGAGCAGTTTAAATCCACAATTAGGGCAAAATTCACTATAAATACTTACAGACGTATTACATCTTGGACATTTATTATTTGTATTCCAAAAATATCGATTAAATGCTTGTGCTACTAATACTACTACGATAAATGAGATTGGAAGTATTAATATCCAATAGACATTAAAAAATAAAAAACTTATAACTGCAATGATTGTAGAAACTAAAAACAATAATAAGATTAAAGCTATGATCGATTTATTTTCGAGATTTGGTGCTTCTGCACTCATAATTTGTGTTTATTATTATTATTTATTTCTATGTAATAAAGAGTTTTATCAAAATTAAATTTTTTGGCTTAAGGAAAATCAAATTCACAATAGGGATTTTTATCAATTACAGCAAAAAAAAAACACCCTCCTTTACA
>CAZBEU010000250.1:0-2756 GCA_964491005.1 uncultured archaeon
TCTATAACTCTAATTGAAATATAAAAATTTAGATATAAAACTTTTTATGAGTCCAATTTTAAATAGGACAAATAACTTCCTAGATAAAAAAAAAGAATTATAATCTAATCTAAAAATCAATATAATCGTGCTTTTTTTATCATTCTATTTTTGGATTAATTAAAATAATATTCATAAAACTTAGTATAACTATGATAATATTGAATATAATCAAGAAGCATGTCATTATATAGGTTATTTTGTATTTTGTACTTTTCTTAGTTTTTATAATCTGAGAAGTTCCTAATTTTGCTAAAGCTAGTGGAAATAATCCTATAAACGTTCCAATAGAAAAAAATAAAGTATAGGCTATTCCTCCAAGGAAATGACGAGTTATTGACAATTCAATTGCTTTTGAGTATATGAAAAATTCAAAAATACATGGTGCAAATCCCGCAATGCATCCAAAAATAAACGGAGTTCTTAAAGAACTCCAATTGAATCGATGGTGTAATTGACCATTGTTTTGCCTTGCATGTGGGGTATAAACACCTCGATAAATTAATAATAATAAAAAAATAGCTGCAATTAGAGAAGATATTGATCCAAATAAATTTAGTGCATGAGGATCTGGTGTAAAATTTAAAAGTGCTAGTGGAACGTTAGTCACTATTATTGTAATAATTGTTATAATCATATTTGCTGTTATTAAACCTAAACCATAGAGTACAAGAATTAATATACTTCTTTTTGGTGTCTTTGAAATACCTAAAGACCAAAATAAAAAAATAGCTTTATCTTCGCAAGGTAAAACTGTATGGAGAACTCCCAAAACCAAAGCTTGGAGTAGTACTGTATAAAATAATGGATCCCACACTAATGCATTTATCATGGTATTAGCTTAGTAATTTATCGCATTCTAGTATTATATTATTAATTATTCTTTTTTCTTTTTATATTTAAAGTTTTTAATTATTAAAGTAGGAATTTTATTTTCATAAAATGCTTTTCCCACAATAACACCATATACACCTAGTTTTTTTAGTTCTATAAGATCTTCTTTATTTCGAATTCCTCCAGCAACATACATTGGAATAGAAACAGAATTTATCATTTTCTTTATATTTTCAAAATCTGGGCCTGTAAATGCTCCGTCAGATTCGATTGATGAAAATAGGATAAAACCTGCTCCTAATTCAGCAACAATCTTTCCAAAATAAAAAGGATCTTTATTTGTTTCTTGAGTCCATCCATGAGTTAATATTTTACCTCGTTTATAATCCAATGCTACAATAATATGCTCTGATCCAACATCATTAGATAATTCTTTTATGACTTCTGGATTATTAATTGCGAGTGTACCAATTATGACCCGATCAACTCCCATTTGAATCAACTTTTTAAATGAATTAATATCTCTGATGCCTCCTCCAATTTGAACTTTAACTCTTCCACAGGCGATCTCTATCATTTTCTTTAAAATACCTTTATTTTTTTCTGAACCCCATGCTCCATCTAAATCAACGAAGTGTAATCTTTCTGCCCCTTGTTCTATCCAAAAATTTAAAGCATCAATAGGATTTTCAAAATAAATCTTTTCCGTACCTTTTTTTCCTTTATATAATCGTACGCATTTTCCATTACTTATGTCTATTGCGGGTATTATCTCCATTATATTTACATCATTTTTTTTTATTAGGTTTGATATTGTTATTTTTTAAGAGATATTGATAAATACTAAAAAGAATAACAATTAAAAATATTGTTGGAACAAAATTAAAGGGAAATATATCTTTTAGTAGAAAATAAATCCCTAGAAACAACAATGTTATGAAATTCAAAAAGAAAAATGCTGGAGAAAAATAATATTTTCTAAGATTTTCTTTTTGATCAAGATTTGATATTATTATTATAAGAATGGGAGTTAAAATTAGTAGGTGATGATCCCAAGAATCGAAATAGACAATTAGCATTATAATTATTCCTAAAGCATAGCCGAAAATAAGAGAGTTCTCTGTATTTTTTCTAAAAATATAGATACTCATGGTAATGCTAAAAAAAATCAAAAAAACAATTGCTATTATCATCAGTTGATTAAATGGATTCCCTATAAAATCAATTCCATTAATAATTAATTTTGTTAAACTAAAGGAATGATTAATATCAACTGGATTTTCTCCTAATAAATTTGTATCAATGAACCCTTTCCATAAACTTGGATATAGAAGAAATAAAAAAATATTAAAAGAAATAGGAACGAGCACTCCAAATACTCTTATTAAGCTCTGTTTTATTTTTAAATAAAATCCTTTCATTTCATAATTATATCCTATTATTAACAAAAAAGGAATCATAAATATAGTAATTGGTTTAAGATTAATTGTAATTCCAAGAATAATACTAGCAATAAATTGCCAAATCAGAGTCTTTTTTTTTAAATAAATATAAAGCGAAATTAAAATCAATAATATGATAAAAAGATTCACTTGTCCAAGTATGTAATTATAAAATTGAGGGACTGAAATTAAGAAAATAGAAATAAAAAATATAATTCTATTATTTTCGAGAGAGAATTCTTTTCCTTTTATTAAAAATATGATCTTACATATAATAATACAAATTAAGATATTTATACAAAAATTAAGTATTTGTAAAATTATAAATCCTAGTCCAAAACCCAGTAGATAAAACGATACAAAAAATAAAGCTGACAAGGGAAAATACCTGAATTGCCAACTTAATTCCGGATTATATGTATAGAGATTATTTATATCATT
>CAZBEU010000251.1:0-4805 GCA_964491005.1 uncultured archaeon
TAGAAAATGGTTACGTTTTATGTAATGCTCAACGTGAATCTATAACAGATTTAGAATTAATTAAAGGAATATTTAATCTAAATGCTCGTAATAATTTTCCAGAAATCTCTTTAAAAACAATTAAAAATAAAAAACTCATATTAAGGATAAAAATCCCATATGATATTATTTCAAAAATTAGTAGTGAATTTCCAAGTATAGAAAGTAATAATAATGTTGATCATCCTGATTATTATTTTTGGAATACATTTCCAGATGATCTAATTAAATTATCGGATTATTGCAAAATGATTAATTTAATTATGGATTATAATGAAGATCTACTATTATCTTTAATTATAGATAATAAAAAATATACTTATACTCATAAAAGAATGCAAGATTCTCTCAAGTATAGAGATTTAAATGAAATTATAAAGATAATTAGTTTTATTTACAATAAATTTTATGTTATATGGATTTAAGTTAGTTAGATTAAAAAAAAAGAAAAATGAAAAATGACAGAAGAAAAAATAAGTAATCAAAATGAAATGGAAATGATAAAGCAATTAGTATCTGAAGGTAGAATCGATGATACAGTAAAAGAAATAGCTTTATACCTTGAACAATCCACAGAGGAAAACAATTTAGATCGATTAGAAAATATCTTAGAGACAGTATTAACTCTTCATGGAGGAAAAACAGTAGTGCGTTTTCTCCTTGAACATAATATAATTGATATACCTCTAATTCTAAAAAATTTGTCAAAAAGAGATTCTGTACTAAGATATTCCTTCCTATTATTATTAAAACCTATATGTGAAAATGAATTTGATTTGATTACCCCTTATATTAATGATTTATTGGAATTTGAGGATCCTAATGTAAAAGAAGCTGCATTACAACTATTGTTGTTTATTGCGAATAGTGAAAAGCAAATAGATGAAGAAATTCAAATAAAAGCAATTGCCAAAAAACTCGTAGAAAATCAAGATTTTATTGTAGAAAAAGCAATACAAGTTTTAAGTGTAATAGGTAAAAAAAATCCTTCATTAATAACAAAATTTTTAACAAACTATGCAAAAGAATCCCCTGAAAATGAAGATTTAAAGAAGAATATAGATAATATTTTAAAATCTATTGTAACTGTTGAAAAAATAGATGAAATTGTTGAAGAAGAAAAACAAATTGAAATTATTACTGACGATAACAAAAAAAAAGTAGAAATTGTAAAGGAATTAGAAAAAGAAGAACAAAAGATCTTAAATAAAGAAATGGAATTAAAAATTAAAGATATTGAACTTAAAAAGAAAAAATTAGAATTAGAAAAAAAGGAAAAAGAATTAGAAGAAAAAGAAATAAAGGAAAAAGAAAAGGTCTTAAAGAAAAAAGAAAAATTAATAGAGGAAGAAAAAAAATTATCTAAAGTTGAATTAGAATTAAAAAGAAAAGAAGTAGAAGAAAAAAAAAAAAAGATAATGGAACAAGAATCTAAAAGAATAATTGATAAAATAAAAAAAATCAAAGAAGATGATAATAATAATATCTAAACTGGTTTTTCTTTTAATCTGGATCTAATCTTTCTTATTTCCGGCAACTTAATGCTTTCGGGAGGGAGACTTTTAACTAATTCATCAGCTATATGATAAGCAACCTCTATAAATTTTAGTGATTCTAAAAGTTCAATAATTTGAATTTTATAATCCTCAATGTCTGCTTCATTTCCATAAAATACAAGTTTTTCTTTAATTAGATCAGAGATTTCTATAGGCAAATCAAAATATTTAACTTTTTTAACTAATTGATTTAAACTACTCATTATATTATACCATTCTGATTTATTATATTTCTCAATACTTTCTAAAATCTTATTTATATATAATTTAAATTTCTCAATTTCATTTGATTCATAAGCGATTTCAATTAAGTCTGATAATGCGAGTTCATACAGAAATTTACTTTCCATATTTGGAATCACTTTATCATAAATCCAATCTAACAAATCTATTTGATTAAAATTACGAATAATATCAATAAGGAATTTAATTACTGCATAATATAATTTAGCGTTATCTGTTTTAGTAGGAGATAGAAAAGAAATAAGAGTATATTTGATTCTTCCAATTGCATCATCAAAATTAACTGGAGTTTCTGTAAATTTATAATATGCTGATTCCAATATTTTTTGAACCTTTTCTCGATTATTTATATCATAAACAAAATATTCAGCCCATTTTGGTTCTGGAATTGATGGATCTTTTAATCTTCTTTTTTTTGATTTGCTTTTTTCTTCTTTTTCAATTATTTCCTTTAAATTTATTTTATCAACTTCTTCTTTAGGAATTATTTTAAGAATAATTTTATCTTTTTCTTTAGGAATAATCAATTGAAAAAAGGTGGCCTCATCATTATTGAATAATTCATCTCTTATTTCTTTAGGAAAAGTAATTCCTGTTTTAGTTTTTTTTATTATTGTTTCAAAAAACGAATTTTCCTCTAAGTTCTTTTGTTCTTCCATATTTTTTTATTATCAATTACCTTTTATAATTGTTATGATTAACGAAAGAGTAATTTTAAAAAATAACACTATTGATGAAAAGAAAATAAAAATGAAATATCTATTGTTGTTAATTATCCGGTGATATTAACCAATTCTATGCCTCTTACATCAAAATTCCGATCTATAAATAATAGAATAGCATGTCCTTTATGACTATATACTAAAGGTACAGGATAATCCTCTGATTTTTCTATAAAACTTTTTTTTACGATAATAGGAAGTATTGAATTACAAACTCTACATCTTGCATTGATAGTCTTCACTAAATCATATTTTTTAAAATTATTCAATAACTTATCAATTTCAATCTTAAATTTTTGAAATATATTTACAGAAACATTTTCAAATGATAAAATAATTTTAATGTCAAAAATTTCATTAAATCTTAAATCTATATATTCAAGTATTGCTTCTAGTAATTGATATTGGACATAATTATCTGCGCCTATAGTGTATATTAATTCATTCTTTTTAATGTGTACAATCTTACTATTTCCTTTATGAATATGAAAAAAAATGTTATCAGATGCATATTCTTTTATGAGATTAACATCTAATATATAACTTCTATATGATCTTGGAGGTTTCCACTCAAATAAAGTCATATTTTCACTACTAATATTTATAAAATTTAAATTATCCTTAAGCTCATTAAAACTGGATCTAAATATATCATCCATAAAAATGCAAATCTATTAATTATGATTATAATGATAATAAATTGATTATATAAATGTCTAATGATTAAAATCTTTCTCTTAAAAACATTATTTAGAGTTATTTAAAGTATGTTTATCAGTTAATTTTTGTTAAAAGAATAATTTATTTATCAGGAGATTCATTAAATAAAAAATTTAATCTATCTATATATCTATAATCTTAGAAATGTTTTAAAATAAAATATTTATAAATGTAATTTATTATTATCACGCTTAAATTATGAAAATTAAATATTATATAATAAATTGTTTTTATTTTTTTTAATAAATTGTCGTGGGATAATATATGTGTGAATAAAATATTGATTTGTAAAAAACTTAGATTTTTTTAAGATATAAAATATAAAAGCCCAAGTCCAAAATATAATAGAAAATAACCAAATCCATTCATAAATTGGAGCAATGAGAAAGTTTGTATATCTAAAAATCATATAAATTAAAAGCATAATAAAAGCTGTTAAAAATCCATAAATACCAAATAATGAAGGAATTATAACTTTATATCTAATAATTAATAACCCCATAGAAAAAGTCAAAAAAGAAAATCCCAATAAAATAGTTCCAGCTGAATAATCATGAATACCGAAATAATTCCTTTCAAGACTAAAAATACCTACTCCTATAAATCCAATATTTGCTGCCATAGATGAGATAAAAGCAATATGATTACAAATTCTTACTAATCTAACATTTCTTATAAGTCGATTTTCTTCAATTTCTTTTCTTAAAATATGAAGTAAATAAAAACTAAATGGAATTAAAGAAAGACCTGTTGCTACACATGCTATATCAAATATTATTGGTATAGGGTTATATCTATTTAAACCTAGATCACTTATAACATTAAAAAAAGGAGTATATTTTTTATTACCAAAACCCATAGAGAGAAAATTGCATATCAAAAATGTTCCTACATATATTATAATTGAAAATTTTACAGCTTTTTCAACAAAGTTGGAATTGTGGAATCGATCTGCCAATACTTCTTTAGATTTTTTTAAAATGAAAGTTATAGACATTTTTATATTTGATAACTTTAATTTTAATTGGGTTTTAACAAAAATATATAATCTATTTAATGAAAAAACATATTTAAATACGATTAGAATATTATTAAAGTTTTGTATCTTTTTTTATAATCTATTAGTTAGAAATCTAATTTTATAAAAAATCAAACTTTTAATTTGAAAATATTATCACTATTAAAAAAAGATTTGAACTACTCACCCCTAAACAGTACCGAGTATTTTTTTTTAAATTATTTTTTTTGAAACCTTTAAATCTTCCCATAAATTCGTAATTTCATGATACAACAAAGAAAATGGTCAAAAAAAAGGAGAGTTTCAGAAATCCTTGCGAAAAAGAATTCCAAATATGATACCCTTCGTAAAAGATTTTTATCTCTAAATCTTTTTAATAAACTTCCCGCGTTTACTACTCGAAAATATCATTCAAAAGAATATCAAGCAGTATTTGAATATGCTTCACTTGAGCAGATCAGTATTAAACAAGCATGTTTGATAGAAAGATTCAGAGGAAGGAAGTGT
>CAZBEU010000252.1:0-6755 GCA_964491005.1 uncultured archaeon
ATATATCAGATTGGCATTTAGGTTATGCCTATTATGATGAGGAAGGTATCCTACAAATTTCACAAATGTTTATGATAACTGATAAATACTCCAATGTATTAGAGAGTAGGTGGCAAATTGTAGACAAAAATGTTAAAGATAGAGGATTAAATTGGTTTGAAGATGATAGTCTATGGATAAAAGAGAATAATCAAAAAGGAGTAGAGGCAGCAATAAAACCTACACTCTTTTTACACAGTGGATTTGGAAATACTCAAAATGCAATTTCATTAGACTTTGCCCTAACTTCTATGTTTTTATGGCAGGGATATAAATTTGATTATAGAACATGGTTATTCGAAAAATATAAAAATCTACCAACAACTTTAGATTCTATTGTGGAATATGTAAATAAAGAATTTTCAAATAAAATACAAAGTAGTCCAGAATCAATTGCATTTCGAAACGAAATATTTAGATATATTAACCATTATATATCAACTAAAACAAACGCCGTAGCAGCGGACATAACAAATCAACAATATGCTATTTGGAATGATATTGAGAAAAATATTGTCGAGCAACGATTGGAACATATAATAAAAACTGTAGCAAAAAACCTAAATCCTCAAAATTATGAAGAATATTATAACATACTCGCAGATAATTTATTTTTTAATGAATTTAATGGAAAAGAACGATTAGTTGAAAATCTTAAGTTTAATAAAATTCAAGGGATTAAAGAATGGACTTCAATTATATGGGAAACTTTAAAAAATTATAAGGAAAATAAAAAACAATCAAGCAATTTTAAAGAAATAGATGAGCTGATAGATAATTTCATTTTTGATGCTAACAATCCATTTATAGGTGAATGGACTGATGAAACTCTTGAAAAAGCGCAAAATATACATCTATTAGTTGTAGCATTATTTGGAAGACTTACTTATTTGAAAATGATTGAAGGAAGCGCAATGTTTAAGGATGGTGCGCTAATCCCTCTCTCCCTACAGCGAAAAATTTTAGCCAGAAATGTCTTAAATAATAAAATATATTTAAAAAGTCTTGAAAGACTTTCGTATATTGAAAAACCATCGAATCCACGATATGATAATGATTATATTGAGTATCTATTAGGGTCGATTATAACGGGCGTTAAAATTGGAGTAAAAATCTCTGGGAAAATTAAATATATAACTGCTATGAATATATTAGATCAAACTACTTGGGATTCCTCCATTCCATTAATTGTCGATATAAATAATAAATTATTAGAAAAAAGTAAAGAGCAAAACAGAGAATTTAATCCAATTACAGCTAATCAATATTCTGGATATCTGATAGAGATAATATCTTCTCAATACCAAAATTGGGAATTAGAGACCTCCATAGAAGATATACAGCTTAACGCCATGACTTCTTTACTAGATAAGCTTATGACAATATGGAACAATCAAGTAGGTAAAAAATTTAATAAAGAAGTTATCCAAGATAAATTTTTTAAAGATAAAAAGAAATATTATGAAGCTATGGTGCGCGAACAGCTTAATTGGATATTAAATCAAGGTAGAAAGCAAAGTGAAATGCGAAAGCAAATTAAAAATGCCCTCCTTTATAAAAAAGGATTCTCAACACCAATCGATTTTAGCAAAGATCCTAATCCAAAGCATTTAGATGAGATATTCCAGCTTAATCTAAATACTGACGATCTCAGAAATGAAAAAGGACTATTTTATGAGGATGGTCAATATCTCTCAGGTTTTATCAAATTAACACTTGGAAAAAAAGAAAGAGAAACAAATACCATCAGATCTCAATTAAATTATCAACAAGATGAAATACTAACGTTTGTAAAATCCCTACAAACATTACTAGCAGAAGCAGCAATTAAACATGGAATTGTATATCTGGTCCCACTAAAAAAGGATAAAGAAGGGTTTGCGCAATATAAAAGCTATACAGATAAATTAACTCAAATTATTGAACAATATAAATCTACTTATAATAAGGTTCGACTCCTCAGTAGCGATTCTGGATGGAATCTCGAGAAATACCTCTGGAATAGCAAATATGATGCAGGAACTCATAGCATATTCAAAATCACAAATAAACAAATCGATACAAATAAAAAGACAATTAAAAACCTTGATTTAGGTCTAATAATGAGCTTATTTCTTCAAGGTGATTCCTTTGCAATAGTTCCTCATGGAGAACAGGATAAATTTATAACACTTATCAATTATTATGTTGGAGATTTTAGGAATACAGAGATATTTGGGGGAGAAGAAAGACCAACTCCTTCAGAGAATACATATATCGGAGGATATGATGATCTAATTAATGACCTCAGAATTAGCTTAGAAGAGTTAAGAAAAAACCAAGTCTCATATCCGCAATTCTATGGAAATATTAAATATACACTTCCATATTTAAAAAATTTCATTGACGCATGGAATTCCATATTCAAAATTTAAAAGTTTCTCACTCTCCCATAATTTAAATACTAAAATTACTTATAAGAATCATAGAAATGAGCATAATATTTCCCGGAACAAAAATATTTAAAATAAATGAGTTTATTACCCTAAGATTCAATGGGCATAAAACAGAGATATATGTAAATAATGAAAGATTTATACAGTGCAAATACCTGCTACTGACAATCCCCACTAAAAAGATCCGGGAATTCGATGAAATTGACTCCATTGATGATGCAAAAGAAAGACTTAATGCAATGCTAGAACTTAAAGAAGAATCTAACATTAAGATCCCCCCAGATGTCGAATTCTGGGCTCACTGCTCAAACCTCCAAGTATGGGTAGAAAAGGATTACGACACACGCCTCCTCCATAGCAATCTTTCATTTCCACTCCTTAAAAAACTCGCAGACATCGGCGATCCAAAAGCTAAAATTAGACTTCCAGAAGAAATCATCAAGAGATTTGAAAGTAAAAGAGAAAATGTCGTTCGATTTCTCTTAATACGTAAATATCTTAATTATTTTACTCAAGAACAAAAAGATACACTTTTACTTAGGTTTTTTGAAGGAGATGATGTTGAGATGATTGCTCTATTACTGCGTGACTGTGCTCTTGACCTACTAAGCACCAAATACCATAATTCAATTATCCTCCACTTTTTTGACCTAAAACCACTCCTCAGACATAAACATCTCCTTTCAAGTAGATATCATCTCATGAAACTATTTGATCGCTTATCAGAAGCCGAAAAAATCGAAGCTCTTTCAAAATTAATAGATAAAGGAAGCCTTGATCTCAGCAATTTAAGCCTTAATGAAATACCTAAAGAAATACTTCAGTTCCAGATTAAGACCCTTAATATCAGTAAAAATACCATTGAAATTATACCCAATTGGTTTGGCGAATGCACATCCCTTCAAACTCTAAATTTTAGCAACCAGCGCTTAAAGCGTACATTTGAAACTCGTAATCTCATGCTACCAGAATCTATCGGGAATTTAACCAACTTAAAATACCTTGATTTGACACTATGTAAAATTACCCATGTTTCAGACACTATCGGAAATTTAAATGCTCTGGAAATCCTTAAATTAAGTGACAATAAATTAATAGAAATTCCTCAGTCGATTAACAATCTTTCCAATCTAAAAGAACTGCATCTGGATAGAAATAAGCTGGATTCCATCCCAGACCTCTCAAATCTCACTTCTTTAAAAAAACTGGATTTAACTCATAATAATTTATCGGAATTTCCACAATTTATATTAAAATTAACAAATTTGGAACAACTATTTTTAGGGTTTAATAAAATTGATAGAATCCCTTTGAATATTAGTAATTTAAATAATTTAAAACAGCTTATTTTACAAGATAATAAATTAATTAACAAAATTCCTAATTCCATTGGAAAACTTAAAAATCTTGAATTCTTAGTTCTTGAGGGAAATAAGATTCTAAATCTTCCAGAGGAAATTGGTGAATTAAAAAATCTAAAAACATTATATTTAAATGAAAATTGTCTAAAAAACCTTCCAGATTCCATTGGAAATCTTATTAATTTAAATGAATTATATTTAGAAAAAAATCAACTAGAAAAACTCCCTTGCTCTATTGAAAAACTTCTAAAATTGAAAAAATTTGATATAAGATGGAATAATATAAAAGATATTCCTAAATCTCTAAAAAGCCTCCCTCATTTCTAAATATATGATATAAATGGATTTTAAAGCTGATTTTAATCTCTCAGAAATAATAATTAAAGATAGATTAATTATTTTAAATTAGAGAATACTCCCCAAAAGAAAAAAAAAATTTTTTTGATAATAATTAATATAATATCCTTCCTTTTCCTATAAGAGGACAAGTAAAGAATTATGAGGTGTTGCTAGATTCCATTGGGCTCTGCTTTCACTGTTAGCTTTATCTCTTTGCATTCAGAACTGATGAAATGACGGAACAAGTGTTCATAACCTAAGATTTGTTTGTTATTTCCATCCTCAAGCCAGATACCAGAGGTATATTCTGGAGCCTCTTTAACCTGATCCAATGTAGTGAGGAGGAAATCATTATCAGCAATTAATAATCCAAAAGGAATGACATTACCACCTTCTATGGAATGAACATTTATTCTTATTTTTAATAATTTTTTAATTTCTTCTTTAAGAGACTCAAAATATTTTAAAGCAACTATGATATTAATTTTATCTGAAGAAAATTTTTTACTCCATATTTCTTTAAGAATCCAATCACGACCAGCTAACTCTTCCATTAACAAATCAGGAGTAATAATTAGATAAAGCCTTCTATTGGCAGAGTCTATAAGTTGTTTTATTTTCTTTCTAATTTTTTTTTTTGAATTAATTGCCCATACTCTTGGTTCAGGCTCTTCTTCTTCAACTTGCAGTTTGCTGATTGCTTTCTCTAAAATTAACGTCTCATCAATCTTTTTTTTATATCCTTCCCGAATAGATTTAAAGATTTTATCAATAGCAATTACTTGATAATTTGCTCCTCGTTTAACAGGTTCCTTTTTAATATACCCTTTTTCCATTAAGCGATTAAGGGAATCATAAACCCTTGCTCGATCCACATTACTATGTCGAGCTATATCTGCTGGAGATAAGACTTTATATTTAGCTAATGTAAGAAATACTTTAGAATCATTTTTAGTAAATCCTAATTCTTGTAGAGCATTTTCAATCTCAGTTTCACCAATTTCATTTTCAGATTTACTATTGCTGATCAGAAATCAAATCACTTCTTAAATAATTATTAAATACCTATTGATAAATATTTTCTAGTCTTTTAAATTTTAGCTGAAATTCTATATATAAATTACTATTTCTTGAAGACATGAAATAATTTTAATCTAAAGATGTAAATATAGATCTTAATATCATAATCGTAAAATATCATCAAATTTGTTTTTTTTTTTTACTTTGATTATCAATTGAATAGCAAATTTGTACAAATTCTGTATTTTATCAGTATTAATTTTTAAGATTTTGTAATTTATTAATAAAGTAATATTATTATTCATATCAAGTTAAAATGAGAAAAATTAACATAATTTTATATATAGAGCATGAGAATTTTCTTAAAGAAATCTTAAATTAATTAAAAATATATTATCAAAATTTAATTTTAATTTGTATTTTGTCGGTCGTAAATATATTAAGAACACTTTTCAATCAAGTAAAAAATCTACTTAGATTCATAATAAATATCGATTCGAATCATAACATTTATATAATAGAAATGTGTAGTTATAATTAAGAATTATAATAATTTACAAAAAAAAAAGTAAAACATACGTGGAGGAATAAAAATATGGCTAAAAAAGCAGAAGGTTATATCGCTAAAGCACCTATTCGAAGGTTAATGAAAAGAGAAGGTGCTGATTTAGTAGCCGCAGAAGCCTTAGATAAATTAATTACCTATTTAGAGAAAAAGGCAGCAGGCGCCACTAAAGATGCAATTAAAATAACCAAAAAAGATAAAAGAAAAAGAATCACTGCTGCAGATATCCGTGAAGCAACTAGAGGTTCTTATTAGATTGTCTTAGTTATATATTTTATTTTTTTATTTTTTTTATTTTAAGTAAAATCCTTGAAAAATTCATTATTCAAATAATTATGAATGATATTCTTCAATTTTCTTTTTGTAGAATCTAAACCTTCTACTACTATTCGTGTATCACCAATAATATCTATAAATCCTAATTCTGAACCAAAACGAGGGACAACATGAAAATGAAGATGTTCTATACTACCTCCAGAACTTTTTCCTTGATTTAATCCAATATTGTATCCTTTAGGTAAATATAAATCATTGAGCATCATTTGTAATCCTTGAATAACTCTTGAAATATGGATTATTTCATTCTTCTTTAGTTCTGTAAACTTAATTATATGTTTTTTTGTTATAACTAATAAATGAGCAGGATTATAAGGATAGAGATTAAGACTGATAAAACAAATATCATCTTCATAAATTTTTAATGAGACGACTTCATTATTATTATCCCTTATAGCACAAAAAATACAATCTACATTGGGTTTATTTTTCCCTTGTACGTATTCAAGCTTATTTAACGCTTGTAACCATTTCTCAAACATAATTTTATCCTTTGAGACTCAAGGAGACCCCTTCCTTTAGGAATGGGATGAATTGAGTCTGATTGTATGAATTAATAAATCATTACAGTCTTCTTATATTTAATGGTTCTTTGCTTCTTTTCAAAATAATGAAGCTAACTCAAAAAATAAGAATATATCCGATTAAAGAACAAGAACA
>CAZBEU010000253.1:0-3952 GCA_964491005.1 uncultured archaeon
AATATGGATATAATGAATTACCTGATGTAAAAAAAAATCTTTGGAGAATATATTTAGCGCCAATATTTAATTTTCTCATTCTTATTCTTATTATATCTGGAATAATAATAGTTATCCTTGGTTCCGCATCTGAAACTATAATAACATTTGTAGTTGTATTTATAAATTCAATTACTGCTATAGTTCAACAATTTAGAGCACATAAAGCTTTAGATTCATTAAAAAAAATATCTTCTTTAAATTCAATTGTGATAAGAAATAATGAAGAAAAAGAAATTCCTTCAAAAAATTTATTACCAGGAGATATTGTATTAATAAGCCAAGGTTCTAAAATACCTGCTGATGGTCGTATTATTGAATGTCATAATTTAACTATCAATGAAGCACCTCTTACTGGGGAAAGTAAAGCAGTAGAAAAGAAAAATAATGTTTTTGACAATATTGAGCTTCCCATTCAAAAGCAAAAAAACATGGTTTTTATGGGAACATATGTTCAAACAGGACGAGCAAAAATTATTATAACCGAAACAGGAATTAAAACAAAAATAGGTGAAATTTCAAATTCCCTCAATAAAATGGGAGCAATTGAAGAAATTCCCCTTACAAAAAAATTGAATAAACTTGGTTATTTTCTTGGTTTAATTGTAATAATAAATATGATTTTATTAGTTACTTTTAAACTTGTGATATTGCATTTACCAGTAGGTTCAGCATTCACAAATTCTATAATTAGAGCTATGAATATAATGCCTGTTAACCTTCCTCTTTTAGTTACATTAGTTCTGATAACAGGAGTATTAAATATGGCTAAAAATGGAGTGATAATTAAAAATTTATCTTCAATAGAATCATTAGGAAGAGTATCAGTAATCTGCTCTGATAAAACAGGAACAATTACAAAAAATGAAATGACAGTTGAAAAATTCTGGATTAATAATCTTGAATATGAAGTCTCAGGAACAGGTTATAATCCTGAAGGATATATCTATAATATTGAATCACAAAATAATATTAATTCTAATTCAACTTTTCATAGATTTATTGAATCCATAATCATAAATAATAATGCAAAACTAGTTTATGAAGATGTTAAGGTAAAATTTCAAGAAACAAAATTATTGCCTATAAGAAAAGCTTTAGGATCTCCAACAGAAGCGTCTCTCCTTGTTCTTGCAGAAAAAGTAGGAATAATACCCTATGACTTGAAAAACAATTTTGAAATTATAAAAGAATTTCCTTTTGATTCTGAATTAAAAAGAATGTCAACAATTTGTAAGGAAAATAAGAATGATATATATACACTTTATACCAAAGGAGCTCCAGAAATTATATTAAATTTATCTAGTTATATAGAAACTAATGGGAAAATAAAACAATTAGATGAAGAAATTAAGCAAGGAATTTTAGAAAATATTAATATAAAAACTACACAAGGATATAGAATTTTAGCAATAGCATATAGAAATTTAGAATATAAAAATCATTCAGAGAGAAATAATTTAGAAAAAGAATTAATCTTCTTAGGATTTGTTTCTATAATAGACCCTCCCAGATTAGGTGTAAAAAACGCAGTTGAAAAATGTCATAGCGCCGATATTAAAGTTGTCATGATTACAGGAGATCACCCAAATACAGCAAGGACCATAGCTAAAGAGATGGGAATATATTATCATGAAAAATTAGTAATTGAAGGGAAAGAGATAAAAGGATTGGATAAAGAATCATTTGATAAAGTTACAGTATTTGCTCGGGTTGCTCCATCAGATAAGGAATATATCATTAAGGAATATCAAAAAGAGAAAAAAATTGTGGCTATGACAGGAGATGGAATAAATGATGTTCTTGCCTTAAAATTAGCAAATTGTGGTATAGCTATGGGTATTACGGGGACAGATGTTGCTAAAGAAACTTCAGATATGGTCATTTCTGATGATAACTTTATATCTATCAAAAAAGGTGTTAAAATAGGGAGGGGATTATTTTCAAAAATAAGAGTTATAATCTACTTTTTTATATGTTTAAATATTTTAGAAGGAGTTATTATGTTCTCTTATGAATTTAATCCCTCATTTGCCCTTTTCAACTCAAATTGGCAACACATTTATATTTTTACTATAGCTCATTCATTTACTTCTTTAGCTTTAGTTGTTGATATATCTCCTAAGGATATTATGAAAGAATCTCCTCGCAATGAAGAAGAATTGTTAAATCGAAATACATTAATAATGTTATTAGTACAGGCAATCATAATAGGTATTAGTCTAGTATTAGCCTTAGAATTAACATTAAGTGGTATAATTCCCTTAAATGAATGGAATTTAGATCCTAATCTCAGCTATCTTAATGGTGTTATTCCTATAGAACAAAAAGCAAGAACTATGTTTATGACAACCTTATTTCTTTCTGAAACTATGTTTATTTGGACTTTTAGAAGACCTAATAAATCAATATTTAAAAGTATTAAAGAAGAATTTTCTAAATCTTTATTTTTTGCTTGTATTTTTACACTTTCAATACATATTTTGCTAGTAAATTTTTCTAATGGAATAAACACAGTAATTAATGATGATTTAGGATTAGATTTCCAACTTAATTTCATATTTTTATCTTTAACAGATTGGTTAATTTGTATTGGTTTCGCAATTTTCGGTATTATCTTAATAGAACTCTTTAAATATTTCTTTAGAAAAAAAAAAAATATATTCTAAAAAACCTTTTTTTCTAAAATTTTTTAAAGAAAATTTATTATAGTCTTATTATAAAACATTTTTTGAATAATATAATATAGAAAAATTATTTTCTTAGGATAAATAAAGATTTACGGAAGATCTTATATGGAAAAAAATTATTATAATTTAGAACTTAGAGAAATATATGATGATTTAAAAACAAATCCAGATAGAGGTTTGACTGAAGAGCAAGCCCAAGAAAGATTAAAAAATTTGGGTTATAATGAACTTCCTAAAGTCTCTAGAGGATTTATTAAAATATATTTATCGCCTCTATTTAATTGGCTAATTGTTATTTACTTATGTGGGGCATTATTATTGTTTTTATCTAGTTTTCTTAATCCATCTGGAGGAAGTAGTTTTATAATCATTGGAGTTACTCTGGGGGTTGTTTTATTAAATTGCTTAGTTGCAATAATACAACAATTTCGAGCGACTAAAAAGTTAAAAGCTTTGAGAGAGTTATCAGCTCCTACTACAAAAGTAATTAGAAATAATCAAAAAAGAGAAATTCTTACAAAAGAAGTAGTTGTTGGGGATTTATTAACATTGTCTCAAGGAGATCGTATTCCTGCTGATTCAAGGATTATTAAAAGTAATAATTTTGAGATAAATGAAGCTTCTTTAACAGGAGAAAGTGAAGTAGTAAGAAAAGTATCAGATGGTCGTTATCTTGAAGGAATATTACCGATTCAGGATAGAAAAAATATGATTTTTTATGGTACTTTTGTAACAATGGGAAATGGATTAGCAATAGCAGTTAAGACAGGAGCAGATACTGAGATTGGTCAAATATCTAAAGGCTTGGAAGAGGCAGGAACAAGTGAAATACCAATTAGAGAAAAAATGAATAATTTTGGAAAGTGGTTAGGTATAGGTGTTTTACTCTTATGGTTTATTATTTTTATATTCAAACTTATTACAGATTTAGCTGGTGGAATTGAAACCGATATCCAAGCAGAATTTTTTAAAAGTCTTAATTCTGCAATGGATTTATTACCAATGAATATACCACTTCTAACAACCTTAATATTAGTTACTGGAGTTCTAGCGATGGCTCATCAAGGAGTTATAATCAGAAATCTGGCTTCAGTAGATAGTTTAGGACGAGTTAGTGTTGTCTGTTCTGATAAGACAGGAACTTTAACAAAAAATCAAATGTGTGTTCAGAATATTTGGAGTAATGGTTCTATCTTTAAAGTTACAGGTTCAGGTTATACTCC
>CAZBEU010000254.1:0-1532 GCA_964491005.1 uncultured archaeon
TTATAAATCGTTAAAAAAATTTTATCAAAAATTTTAATTAAATATCAATTTATTTTTAGACTAAAGAAAAAAGGAATATAATACAATATCATTGAGGTAATTTATTTACCTCGACCTTTATTTGCCCTAATACTTGGACGTGTTTTTTCAGAACCCCATCCTTTCTTATTTAAGCCTCGTGATCTCTTTCCTGCAGAGGTTTTTCCTCGATTTACTCTTTTCTTATGAGATGGTGAGGATATCCAATTTATTTTTGGATCAGCTTTTACTACAGGATGATTTGGATCTACAAGAATTATTTCATAATACCAATTATATCCATCTGAATAAATTTTATAACTGTTTAAAACTTCTAAATTAGGAAATTTCTTTTGGGTTCGTTCTTCAGCTACAGTCTGTAAATTTTTACCCGTTGTATATTTCGAAACACCTAAAGCACGTGGTTTTCTTCCCCTTTTAGGTCTAATTTTATGCATTCCTCCTTTTCTAATCCTTGCTCTTGCCATTACATATCCCTGTTTTGCTTTATATCCTAATTCTCTTGCTCTATAGATTTTGGTGGGTTTATCAATTCTTTGAACGGATCTACCTTTTCTATATTCTATTCCTCTATACCAATCGGGTGTTTCATAACCTTTTTCATGTTTTTCGAATGTTTCTTTAACATATTTGTATCCAGACTTCAATTTTACTACCTTTTTATTATTTTATATATCAATTAATTTTTGATAATTTTAGAATTTTATGAATTGATCATTGGAGATTTTTTAAAAAATTAACAATTTTTAATGCAATCCCTGTGCTCGCTTCTATTTGGGTTTCTATCGTTTGACTCCCAATATGTGGTGTCAGAATTAAATTATGTATACAATCGCATAGATCCAAATTATCAAGAGGTTCTTTTCTAAATACATCTAGAGCTGCACCTCCAATTTTCTTATTATTTAATGCTTTTAATAACGCTTTTTCATTAATCAACGTCCCTCTAGCAGTATTTACAATCAATGTATTTTTATTCATTAAGTTTAGTTGTATATCATCAATGATATTTTCTGTTTTTTCTGTTGCAGGGAGATGTAATGATATTATTTGACAATCTTTAATTAAATCTTCCAAGGACGTATATACTTTATATCCTAATTCTTTTGCTTTGGATTTGGCTTGTTCAGCAACATCATAGATTCCAATATTCATTTCAAATGCTGAAGCTCGTTTTGCAACTTCTATTCCAATATGTCCAAAACCAATTAATCCTAAATTTTTTCCTTTTATTACTCTACCCATATAATCATTCTTGCACCATTCTGCACAATGCATTGTTTTATCTGCTTTTGTTATATGTCTGGTTAGACTTAGAATTAATCCAATTGTTAATTCCGCTACGGAAACAGACGGAGCTTCAGGAGTATTTAAAATATAAATCCCTTTTTTCTTAGCTTCTTCGATATCCACATTATCTAATCCAGCTCCTGCTCTACCGATAACCTTTAAATTAGTACCCTTTTCCAATATATCCGATGTTAATTTAGTTC
>CAZBEU010000255.1:0-8308 GCA_964491005.1 uncultured archaeon
GCCCTATTAGTTCAGCAACAAGTATATTCATGCGGATGTACTACATCATGATTCATCTTAATCGCCCGTTTCCTCTAACGACGGGTTAGAACAAGTGAGGACCCCGTGTCCAAATTTGTTCACATTTATAGTTAGAGTAAAAGATATTAGATCCCTATTTTCTAAAAATTTTCTGAACATGGTTACATGTTGGACAATCCCTTACTATGATGAAAATTTCTTTAGAGCCCTCTATAGTCATCGTCAAAAACTCATAAAAGATTCTGTCAGAAAGATTTTCGAAGCAGGTGGATTATATACTATCGGAAGTGCAGAACCTTCTCATATCTGGTCAGTTGAAGATCTTATTTCCTATTTTACGAAACATATGAAAGCAGAAATGAGGAGTGAAAATCAAATTAGCTTATATACAACTTATACAGAGCTTCAATCTCTTGAATTACTCTATATTATAGATCCAAGAATTTACTTTCCCCCTAAAGATATTGTTAGTGATATGAAAAAATATGAGGAGGCTGAACTATGGTATCAAAAAGATGCTTTTATTGATGATAATAAGGTTCTTCATAAATTAATTCCAGAAATAATAAATAAAAATCAAATCCCTAACGAAATATTTTCAAAAGATGTTCTCCTCAAACTGAAAAGATATTTCATTGAATTTTCCGAGAGTTGTTCTCTTGAAGATTCTATTATGTATTGTAAGGTTTTTATTTATATCGCTTATCATGGAGCTTATGGTGGACAAATTCCTGGAATTCATGGAGGAGCATATAGTGTAGAAGCATTAGAGAAAGAACTTGATGAAATCTTTGAATATGCTTCTCAATGTACCTAAACATTTTGAATTTCAAATAAATTATAATCCAAAATTTGGTTATGGGTTCATATTTTTGAATGTAATTTTCATTGAAATCTGTTGTTATAGATGTCAATTGAGAAAATCAAATTTCATAGAATTTAGAATTTCTTTATTATATAATTTTTATATTATATCTTGAAATTAAGAATCATTTGATTTTATATCTTTCATTTATAGAATGTAGAGATAAATTAATACTAATAATTCTTTTTATAATATTTTGATCCTCTCATAATTTAGTAAAAGAAAGATTATAGTCTATAAAAATGTGTTTTGCAAAACAGTTATTTTGCACCTATTTTCCATTAAAAAAACCTAATTTTCCATGGAAAAAAAGTTTTGTTTAAAGTGATCATAAATTGATTACAATGTTAAATCATAACGATATTTTAAAAATTTTAATATCCTAAAAGATATTTATAAAGTTATATGGTAATAACTTAAATTAGGAGTAATTTACTTTATAATAATAAAATAATTTTCTATTCTAGCTTTATTTGTGATATCTAATAAAAAAACTTGAGATTAATGAATTCAAAGGAATTAAAAAATGTAAAAAAGTAATTCCATTTTCAAATTTTACAGTTTTAATAGGGAGGAACAATGCTGGAAAATCTTCTGTTCTTGAAGCATTATCTCTTCTACCGTCATATTTTGTTGATGATATAATTTTAAATATGCATAAACACACATATTTATCATCTCTTTATGAAGGAAAATCAGGAAATAGTTCATTTCTATATCTTCATGCAGGAGAATCTCATTTGAAATATGATTTGGGTGATTTTATTGCAGAAATGAATTTTAATATGGATAATCATAATAATTTTATAGTTAATGGAAAAAAAATAAGAGATAACTATAATGATATTAGTAAAGTATTTAATGTTGATGACCAAACATTATCAAAGCTAGTAATATTTATTCCTAATAATACAAAAAGAATACAGGAATTAGAAAATAAGATTCATTTTTTTAAAAATTTAATCATGAAAAAAGGAATACATATACGTGTGGTAGAATTTATTAATAAATGTGTTGATGATAAATATAGTGAACTTGTATTCCAAGAATCTATTACTATTAGAAAAATTTTTTCAAATAATACTTTCTACCTTCCATTGAATGATTTAGGTTCAGGTGTTGAAAAGATTTTAAAAATTATGTCTTTAGTTGAGGTGATAAATCCTAAATTAATTTTAATAGATGATTTTGAGTCAGGACTACATCCCTCCCTAATAGAAATGTTTATTGAATGGTTAAAAAATGGAAAATGGCAAGTTGTATTATCTACACATAGCATTGATGTTTTAAATAGTATTGTTGATATAACACTAGAAGACACGTCTGTACTTTTACTTAAAAAAGATTCAGAGGATATATTGAACTATGAAATATTTAATTTGGATAAACTTACTGTTTATATTAATTCCAATTCTGATCCGCGATATTTAATTGATGCTTTTAATTTATAAACAAATTAGTTCACATTGATGTGAACTATCAATGTTACGTGAAGCTCAATTACGATGATTACATTCAGTTATATGACAAGTGGAATCCATATAAGAACATTTGAAATCTTAGATTTTAAATGATATTTTCCTTTTTTTCTTTTCTGAGAAAATAACATTTATTAGCAATTGATTTTACAAGTAAGCATTTAAGAATTACTTGAGAAATATTCTTGATATTTAATTAAAAGAATTTGTTTCCATAAATCAATATAATCATACTCTCTCTTATGTATTTCATAGGATACTTGGCGATACATTTCTTCAATTTCTTGAATGCTGTCCTGAATAGATGATTGATTTAACTTTTCAATTTTACTTTTAATAAAATTGTAATAATTATTCACTCTTGAATTCAGATCTAATTCTCTGATATTTTTAGGGAAATGATCATTCATACCTTTATTTCTTGCGATTAAACTTTCCCCATTTGTTATTGATATACTTCTTTCAATATGTGGAATATATACAAAGTTGGAACTTCCTCCTTTCTTATTTGATTTAAATGGTTTATATTCTGAAGTAGTTTGCCCAATCAATACATTTGAACACACATTACTAAGACCAAAAAAAGTGAAATATTTACCTAATTCTGAATTGTTCATGAGTATTACTTTTTGATTATTTGAAGAAAAGCGAAAAATGAGATCTATAAGGTTTTTAAAATATAAATTTAAATCATTGTTATCATATTGATTTAGATCTAATATATTTAGTAAGATACCATTTGATTTCTTAAAATCTTGCGTAATTTTTTTGATATTCTCATCATTACTGAGGATTTCTTTAGGAAAACGTAAGAGGGAATAATTTTCTGGTTCAATTAAAGAAAATTTTAAAGTATTGCTATAATTAATATCATCGATTTTATTAAACTCAAAATATGGAGAAATAATAAAATCTAAATTTTCAATAGGATTGATACTCTTAATTTCTTTTTTGCCATTAGCAATTGCCCAGTAATAATCAATAGGTATTTGAGTTATAGCTAACATAGTTCTCTGAAATCTAATAATTTTCTTATAAAAATCGTTAAAATTATTCTCGTCTTCCAGAAATTCAATGTTTATGATATTTTCAATATTAAACAAATCTTCAAATTCTTCAAAATATTCTAAATACTTTAAATAAAAAACTCTATCTCCTCCATATTGAAATTTATATGTTTCGGGATCAATAAAATAGTGGTAATTTCGACTTGAAATTAAATTATAACAAGCAGATTGAAAATTATACAAATAAGTTGCATCAATATAAATACTACTATCCTTTGAAAGGATTTCATTAAAAAAATTGGAATATTGAACGAAATATCTAAAATAATAATTCAATTTATTCTCCCATGATTTGTTTTTTAATTAAAGTGCAGTAATTTTCATTTAAAATTGGAGATTTTTCCGGAGGGATTAAGACATCACATTTGTTTTTATCAATTGCAATTAATCCAAATCCATACCTTTTTAAAACTTCCTTGGGTACCGATTCTTTATTTTTATACCAAATTCCTAAATAACAATAATTAGCACATAACTGATTTGTCTCAATTTGATTTAACGCGGATTTCCAATCTTTCAATTTTAATTCGATTGCATGTAGTTCATTTATTTCATCAATAAAAGTAAAATCTATACTTTTTCTAAAAAATTTTACTTCATGTCCACATTTATAATTTGAATATTGCCTTTCAATATAAGAATGTAATAATTTTTCCTTCATTATATTTTGATTTATATTGTTCTTATTTTAATTTTTTTAAGATTAGAATATTTTTTTTTAATTTTTTCAGGTATGCTTTGAACAAAAGAAATCTTCGTAAAGAAATCATTTAATACTTCAAGTCCTTTTTTCTCGAAATCTGTTTTCATTTCAATACAAGCATCATGGAATTCTTTATCTTGCAATATAATTTCTTCAATATCATTCATCAAACAAAAAGAAACATGCAATGCATCTCCACTATGAAGTTTATAATTAGAACCAACAAACCACGCTAATTTAATCATTAAATCATCTAAGGGTAAAATATTACCTATTGAATATAATTTTCTTACGATGTTAGGGATTTTAAAAGAACTATTTCTCCTTTTTAAGACGCAAACTATTTCCAGTATAGAGATCTCTGATAAGCAAATAATTTGTTCCTTATTTTCAATTTCACTAATAAGATTTATTATTTTATCTAAATTGTTGTTTCCTGTTGTGCCCGTTTTATCAAAAATCTCCATTTTTTCTTTACTTAAGGCAAAAAAGCTAAAGAGTATATCTGAATCAATAAAGATTAAAGTCTCCATTTTTATATATTATCTCATGTTATTTTTGTTATCGATTTGTTAACATCTCCAAGATTCTCGCATTACATCTTTAACAGAACGTCCAGAATCGATGATTGAATCATATTCGGATTCTAAATCACCTTCTAAATTCGAAAGGATAGTGGATTTTTTAAATATATCCTTCTTTATTTTTGATTTAATTGCTGTTTTGGGATACCAAAAATATGAGAATGCAATAAGTTCTTCTTGGTTTTTATTTTGAAACTTGTCTATTATATTTAAAGCTTCTATTTCACTAGTAAGTAAATTATCATAAAGCGTTTTCGCAATTTTATTACCCACGGGTGTAAGTTTATAAATATCAATACTTTTCTCCCCTTGTATCTTCTTTTTATCCTTATTCAACCAACTATTATCTTGATAAACCTGAATGACATCATTTATTTCTGGTGCGAAATCACCATAATCATATGGAGAATAACTTACATCAACTTCTAATTCACTATCAAGTCGTACAATATCAATTAACTTCTGGATAGTTGTGCTTCCTCTAATTTCTCCTCCATATTTGTATAATAATATGAAAATTAAATCTCCCAAGTTAATTTTCTTTAGTTTCATAATTAAAAGTTGGTTTTTATTAGTATTTTAAATTTTTTAATATAAAATATTATTTTTTGTACATATAAATTAATCATAAGTTTTTAAAAAAAAAAAGGAGTCTAAAAGATTTCTGTTATTTACTAATACTAAAAAATAAGGAACAATAATAATCATTGAAAAATTTAATCCCGTTAATAAAATTGTTCGAATTCTATATCATTTAAAATAATTGAGAAGTTTTAGTTGAGGGGTATTTGATTATTATATTGGTATGAAAAAAATACCCTATTGGGTTTTTGCTAGTGGATTTACCAATTGAAAGAATTACATTTTATAAAATTTAAAATTAATTAGTTAAATTTTATTTTTTTTAAAATATATCTTGAAATTATGAATCGTTTGACTTTATATCTTTCATAAATAATTTAAGAATAACGCAATATTGATAATTTCTTCTATTATATAATTTAATATTCTCAATCTTTAATAAAAGAGGGATTATCTTTTATAAAAATGGGTTTTGCAAAACAGTTATTTTACGACTAAAACTAACAATGATAATAAAGTAATATAGAGGTTTCACAAAGATTTAACTAAACAATTTGATATTAGCTAAATTAATTTAGAGAATTATCTGCTAATATCTTATTTATTTGATTTTTTATATCAACATAATCATTTGGATAAAATCGTTTGATCACTCTAAACCAATCAATTCCAATTAAAGCACTACCAATAAATACAAAAATATATCCTAATAGAACAATATTTTCTTCGTTAAGATGAAAAAGTTGTTCAGAAATAAAAAGGGTACCATAAGCTACCATATTTAAGGAAACACTTGTTAATAAAATACCAAATGAATATAAAATATGATTTGGGTGTTTAAAAAATTGAAGATCCTCTTTTTTAATTATATGAAAGATCGCTTTCGGTTGAAACGGAGATTTATCGACATTTTTATCTAAAGACTTAATTTTTTCTATAAATTTTAACTTTTTTACATCATACCAATCTCTAAATAGAAAGAAACTTCCAAAATAAATCAGAAGAAACGCAAAAATCACTATAAATCCTAAAAATAATCGTAATTGATTTTCAAATATTTGGTGTGAAATTAATAAAACCCGTATTATCATAAACATTACACCAATAGCTAATAATATAATTCCAAATAGATTTTCATGGAGATGATACTTTTTTAAGAAATTCGCCCCCTTATATCTCCCCGTAAATTTTTTAATGTAAAAAAAGGTAAATAGAATTAGACCCGGGGAAACTACACTATACATAGAGCATTCAATAAGATCTAAAATATAATTTAGAATTTTGGGAAAACTACTAGAATTAAAATAAGGAGAATAAGAACTTAAAATCCATAAAAGCAAACCAATAATCAGGATAAGAATAAATAGATATAAATAATGCTTTAAATTGATGACATAAAGAAGACTAAAGAAGAATAGATTAAAAGATAAAAGAAGAAACATTCTACTTATAACAACCTCAATAGAATACCATCTAAAATTGGATTGATTTTCTATATAAAAAAAAGATGAGATTATAATTAAAATAAAAGCACATATGGAAAGATAAATACTTCTTCTTTTTTTCATAATCTAATCAAGATGATTTTTTTTATAAGATTCTATTTAGATACACATTCAGCAAGAAAGAATTTCATATAATTCTTGAAAATTGAATAATATTTTATTTAATCAAATTAAAACTATTAGCTTTTTAAGAGATATTTATAAGATTATTTGTTAGATGTTTTATTTCATAATTATAGAAAAAAAAAAGAAAATTAGAAATACCATAATTCTACACCATGAACACCATCTTCAGCAACGAAAAAAAGAATCCCATTTAAATCAATCATAGATTCAGGTATAGAACTATCTAATCCTGGCCATATATCTTTCACCATGTAAGTACCGGCTTCTGATCCATCTGTTCTAAATAATTCAAACCCATTATAACCATCTGTTGCCATATAATAAAGAATTCCATTTATTTCAATGTAATTATCCGGATATGACCCATCACTTGAAGTACGAGTATTCACCTCTTTTACCTTATAAGTTCCTTCTTCTGTACCATTTGTAGTCCATAATTCATGATTATATTGTATATCTTCAGCACAGAAATATAGACGTCCATTATATTCTACAAATCTCTCTGGGTTAGAATCTCCTGTTCCTGGATTAATATCCTTTACTATAAATGTCCCTACTTCAGTACCATCAGTCCTCCATAATTCTGTTCCATTTATTCCATTTTCTGCGCTAAAATAAATAATTTCATTATATTCTATAAAATATTCAAGATATGAATCACTTGCTTGAACAAATGTATTTTTTATCATATAGGTTCCTTCTTCTGTACCGTTTGTCCTCCATAATTCAGTCCTAAAACTAGGCTTTATTTGAAAAATTAATATCTCATTATATTTAATGAATTGAGAGGGATTTGAATCATCTGAACCACTATCGATATCTTTTACCATATAGGTACTCTCTTCTGTACCATTTGTTCTCCATAATTCCACTCCATTTATTCCATTGTCTGCACTAAAGTAAAGAATTTCATTTAAAACAATAAATTCAGAAGGATTAGAATTATTTGGACCGCTAAAAATATCTTTTACTATATATGTTCCCTCTGTAGTACCATTCGTACACCATAATTCTGTTCCATTAATACCATTATTTGCAGTAAAGTAAAGAGAACTATTACATTCTATAAATAAATCGATATTAGATGGATTTGTTCCAGGATATATGTCTTTTACTAAGTAAGTACCTGCTTCGGTACCATTTGTCTTCCACAATTCTTGACCCATAGTATCATTGGATGCTTTAAAATAGAGATTTCCATTAAATTCTTTAAATAATTTAGGATAAGAACCACTTGAACCATTATTTATATCCTTAATCATATAGGTCCCTCCTTCTGTACCGTCTGATCTCCATAATTCTACACCATTAACACCATTGTCTGCTTGAAAATAGAGGTTATTTTTGAAAACAATAGTTTCAATTTCAATTCCTAAA
>CAZBEU010000256.1:0-3408 GCA_964491005.1 uncultured archaeon
TTCTTTTTTTTATTGTTATTTATTTTTTAACATCCAATTCCGATATTTTGATATTAAATTTGAAAAAATAATTTCACAAAAATAAAATATAAGATTTTATCAAGAGTGAGACTTGGATAATTTTTAATAAAAGTTTTATAATATATATTATAAATTAATAACTAATAAATAAAAGAAAGAATAATTATCTAATATTCATATTATTATACAAATGAAATATTGATTTCTTCAGAGTGATTAAATGAAAGATTATGATGAAAAAAGAGGATTTGTCTTTAAAATAACTGTTATTGGCGATGGAGCTGTAGGAAAAACATCACTTATAAAAAAATATACGAAAGGATCATTTCAAAAAGACTATATTAAGACTATGGGAGCTCAATTTTCAAAATATGATGAAGAAATAGATGGCGAAAGTTGTAAATTATTTTTTTGGGATATAGCAGGTCAAGATGAATGGAATTTTATGAGACCTACATTTTATAAAGGAAGTAAAGCAGCGATCATTGTTTTCTCACATACCAATGAAGATAGTTTTAAAAATATTCCAAAATGGTTTGAAGATATTGAAAAGTATTGCGGTGATATCCCTATTGTCTTATTTGGAAATAAAATAGACCTAATTAATGAAAATGATTTGGATAGTAAAAAAATTGATAAACTAGTTGATGATAGAGGATTCCTAAAATATTTTAATACATCAGCAAAGACTGGTGCAGGCGTATATGAAGGATTTCAAGAAATTATAAAAGAATTATATTTTGAATATAAAGATAAATAAAACTTGTATTTTGCATGATTGATGAGAATTTAAGACAAGATTATCCAAAAATTTTGTTTTTTTCGTCGCAACATTGTATGCCTTGTAGACCTGTGGAAGAAAAATTAAAAAGAATCAATATATCTATGTTTGGTAAAAGATTACAGATTGATAAAATCAATATAAATATGCAAGAAAATAGAGAGCTAATAAATAAATATAACATTACATCTGTTCCAACATTAATTATTGGAGAAAGGAAATTAATGCTAAATATTGAGGAAGAGGATATTATTGATAGTATTTTATATGCATTTATAGCCTCTGTAAAAATTTAAAAAATTTGAATGAAGAAAAAAAAGGAGATAAATTTATGGATCGTTCACTATTATCAAAAATATTAACTCAAATGAAAATGTATCTTAAGGAAGGAAAATCAATTGGAGATCTTAAATATGGTGCACTTTTCGCTTTAGGTCAGCAATTAGAAGCTATTTTCTATTATTTAGGCCATGAACTTGGCTCACTAATAAAATCTAAAGAAATAATATCACCAGATAAGATTCCTGATGAAATAAAAAATATAATCAAGGAATTTAATATAGGTGATGTTGAAATAACAAATAAAACAGATGAAATTGTTCAATTAAAATTAAAGAACCACTCATCACTACAAGGATTAATTGGTCAAGAAATAAAAACCAAAGCGAATTTCTGTTCTTTTGAAGCAGGATTATTAGCAGGTATCGTAGAAGGGATAAGTGATGTACATTGTTTTGCTCAAGAGTTAAGTTGCAGTCTACAAACAGGAGAAGATTCTTGTGAATTTATGATTGTATTTCAAAAAGATTAAAGAAAGTTAAAACATGTATTTTTAAAGTAGTTATTTAATAAAGCAGTGATATTAGCATATTACTCTTTTTCATTAAATCTTTTTAATTCTTTTTTTTTATATGAGTTTATTTTCAAATCAGTATTCCCTTAAGCACATTTTTTCAAATATTTTGGCTACAATCAATACTTTAGGGAGTAAATATAAAACACCTCTAATTCTCAGAATGTTTGGTGCATTAAATAGATCGAATCTAACTATTGAGAATCGATATATCTTATGTAATTTTTTGGATCAGTATAGTGATCTTATTGGATTAAAAAATAATATTTATTCTGAAAATAATAAAAGATCATTAAATCAATTATTTCTTATCGCTTATAAAAAAGCAAAAGATGCTAAATTATTAAATGAATTATATTATGAATATCTTAATTCAATTAGAGCTATCTGCCAAAAAATAGAAATAAATGATGAAATATAATGTATTTAAAGACTGAATTAATACTTTAATAATTATTTTAGGTTAAATCATCCTGAGAGATCTCATCCAATATTGATTTAATAAGTTTACTAAATGCTACTTCAACATTATTACCTGTTTTAGCAGAAGTAATCATAAAATCCATCCCATTATCTTTTGCATATTGTCTTCCCTCTTCTTCTGTAACTTTTATTTTTTCTTCTAAATCTATTTTATTTCCAATAAGAAAAAGTGGTTTAATCCCTCTAGTTTCTTTAAAACTACCAACCCATTCGTCTAATTTTTTAAAAGATTTTATATTTGTGGTATCATAAATTACTAAAGCTCCATTAGCTCCTTCTAAATATAGTTTACGTAAAGATTTAAAACTTTCTTGACCGCCTAAATCCCAGATTTGTGCTGAAACTCCACCATACTCGTCAATAATGAGATCTTTCTTTAATAAATTAACTCCAAGAGTACTTTTATATGATTCTCGAAAAGAGTTCTGAACAAATCTATAAACAAGAGAAGTCTTTCCTACAGATGCTTCTCCTAAAAGGCATAGCTTTACGATATAATTTGGTTCAACCATGTTTATTCAAATAATTAAATAATAATTATTTAATTTATACCTTTTCTATTTAATAAAATATTGCATATTTCAAATGTTTATAATTTTATAATTTTTAAAAAAATTTCAATTAATTCAATTAAAAAGAATAGCTAAAGCTATTAAATTCATTAGTAGCATCTGTATAACGATAATTTATTTTATCTACTCTTGCATAAATAGGGCCTACTTTTGCAAATTTAAGAAGTTCTTCTAATTTTTCTTGTGGCCCTTCAGCCTCGATATGAACACTTCCATTAGACATATTTCTAACATATCCGGTTAAGTTAAGTTTTCTTGCTTTTTTTTGTGTATTATAACGAAAAAAAACTCCTTGAACCGTCCCGAAAACATCAATAATAATCCGTTTCATATAATTTTAATAAAGAACTTTTTGGAAATAAAATCATCGATCATTCGGACACATGTTAATATATCAAGAATATATTTTAACATGAAATAATTGTAAATATAATTAGAATTGCAAATGATAGAATCTTTTTTTTTTATTATATTCAATAATATCATTATTTACTAAATTGTTTAATACCTTCTGCAGCCAATTTTTTGAAGTATTGATAGAAGTCAATAAATCATCAAATGTTTGATAATCATTGATACTAAGGAGTACTTGTATTTTACTCTTTACGGGTAGAGAATCTGAATTTATTATTTTTTCAATTTTCTTTTGAACATCATACTCTTTAGTTCGTAATTGAGCAACTTCATTACTTAATTTT
>CAZBEU010000257.1:0-7253 GCA_964491005.1 uncultured archaeon
CGGTACTGTTTAGGGGTGAGTAGTTCAAAGATGATCTTGGTGTTTTTAATTTCTAAATAAAAATTATTTATTTTTAAAGATAGTATCAAATTTATACCCTTTTCAACATGAAACATCCCTTATAAGAATTAAAAAGTATCATAATAATATAAAGATAGATTAATCCCCACAAAAAGGACATTTTAAATTACTTGATATATCAATCTCAACATTATTACCACACTTTTCACATATCCAAATCGCTTTCTTTTTTTTAACTCTTTTTTTTTTTGAAATGACTGATTTTCTTTTAAAATATTCTTTTGATTTACCACATTTTGGGCATTTCCAATTATTGGGCAAACTTTCCAATTTAGCTTCTTCTCCACATTCCATACATTCCCATATCACCTTTGTTGTTTCAATATCTAGAAGTTCAGAAGCTCTAGAACTTTTTGATATTTTTTGAAAATATTCCTTTGATTTTCCACATTTTCCACATTTCCAATTATTAGGTAAAATATCTAATGTTATTTCTTCACCACATTCAATACACTTCCAAATGTTTAGTTCGGAATTATTGAGATATATTGAATTAAGATTTTCTTTTTCAAAATATGATTTTAAATGACCACAAGAAGGACATATATATTCATCGGGGAGATTATCAATTGATATTTCAAAATTACATGCTCTACATATCCAAACTATTAGATCATTACCTTTTATTAAAATATTCTTTTCTAGGAAGTTAAGAATCGTTTTAAGTCTATAATAATTCTTTTTTTTAATCTCTATAATAGAATCTAATTTTAAAGATAATTGGCGTAGTTTTTTTTCTTTGGATTCAAATTCTATTTCAGAATATAATATCTTCCATTCATATTCCAATTGTTTTATCGATAAAATAAGATTTTCTAAAGTAGTACCAATACTATTGAAAATTCCGAAATCAATGATTACTTTAGTATTTTGAGTTGGTTTTTTATTTAAATCTCTGTATAAATTTAAAATCCATCTTGAATATTGTTGATTTAAATTAGAGATTTCTTTAAAAACATTCGATACTAATAAATATCCTTCTTCTTTTGCTGTTTTAGCAAATGTATCAAAAATCATCCTCATTTTCAACTCATATACCAATAAATGAGCTACTTTATCTACTAAAATTTCCATAATAACCAATAGATTTTTTTTTTGCTTTTTCTCTTTTTAAAATATAAAATAAAAAAAAAAGAAAAATGTGATTGTTAGTTTTTAAAATAAATCATGATGTAAATTTTTTTAGTAGATTAGAAATATCATTGGGCATTAGAATAACAATTTTTTGAGAAGGTTCATGAGAGATATCCTGAATTGTCTGCAATGTTCTTAACTGAATTCCCGCTGGAGATTGAGATAATAATCTTGCTGCTTCTGCAATATTCTTTGATGCACTTAATTCGCCTTCGGAGGCTATTATTGCGGCTCTTTTCTCTCTTTCCTTTTCAGCTTGGACTGCCATAGCTCTCTTCATTGTTTGTGGTAGTTCAATTTGTTGAATTTTAATTTGAGTTATTTCAACCCCCCATTCACGTGTTTCTTCATCTACTACTTTTCGAATTTCTTGTGAAATTTTTTCTCTTTGAGTTAAAACTTCATCTAGTTCCATACTACCTATAACATCTCGTAATGCACCTTGAGTATAATTCATTATTGCCTTCATGTAGTTCTCAATCTTAACTCTTGCGTATTCAGGATTTATAACTTTATAAAATACACTTGTATCTGCTGTTATAGGAATATTATCTTTTGTAATAATATCTTGTCTTGCAATATCTTGAGTTTTAATTCTCATATCCACTTCAAGTGATTTTTCTATTCCAGGTAAAACAACTACAATACCTGGTCCAACAGTCTTCTTATATTTTCCAAAACGAAATACTATTCGTCTTTTATATTCTGGAACTATTTTTATCCCAGAAACTAAAATTCCGAGAATAAATACTATTAATACTATTATAATAGCTAATACAGCTAAATATATTATATCTGTATCGATCTTTTCCACCCTTTTTTAAACTTATTTAATTTTTATTGTTTAAATATGTTCTAATATACCTTAATATGCCTTAAAATTTAAGTTTTATACTTCTGTGAAAACTCTTATTTTATTATAAAAATTAGATAAATCAATATTTTTAATGATATATCTCTGTATATTTTGTTAATGATCGTTTAAAGACATTAAAAAAAAAAGTAACTAAAATAAAAAAAAGATTAAAAAAGATTATATGATATTCAAAAATAATAATTACCAATGACCTTGTGCGATCATAGCATTAGCAACTTTTAAAAATCCCACGATATTGGCGCCAACAACATAATTTCCTGATTTCCCATAATCTTTAGCTGCTTGATAAGCATTATTATGGATGTTGATCATAATTTGGTGCAATCTCTCATCAACTTCTTCCCTTGTCCATGATAGTCTTAGTGAATTTTGGGACATTTCTAGACCTGATGTTGCAACTCCACCAGCATTTGCAGCTTTTCCGGGACCAAAGGCAACTCCTGCTTCTAAAAAGATATTAATAGCATCAGGTGTAGATGGCATATTTGCTCCTTCAGATACTGCAATTACTCCATTATTTACTAAATTTTGAGCATCTTGCTTATCAATTTCATTTTGAGTTGCACTTGGAAATGCCAAATCACATTTTATATCCCAAGGTCTTTTATTGGGTCGATATTCTACATTAAATTCATCAGCATATTCTTGAATTCTACCTCTTCTTATTTGTTTTAGCTCTAAGAAAAAATTATATTTTTCTCCTGTAATTCCATCAGGATCATAAATAGAACCATTTGAATCAGAGAGAGAAACTACTTTTGCCCCTAATTGATTTAATTTTTCAACGGTATATTGAGCTACATTTCCAGAACCTGATACTGTCGCAATCTTTCCTTTAATTTCTATACCTTTTGCTTTCAGCATTTCTTGTGCAAAATAAACAGATCCATAACCTGTAGCTTCTGGTCTTATTAACGAACCGCCATATTCGAGACCCTTACCTGTTAAAACTCCATCTGTACTATTTAGGATCTTTTTATATTGACCATACAAAAAACCAATCTCTCGACCGCCTACGCCAATATCTCCAGCAGGTACATCTGTAAAGGGTCCAACGTGTCTATAAAGCTCAGACATAAAAGATTGACAAAATCTCATTACCTCATTATCTGATTTTCCTTTAGGTTCAAAATCAGATCCTCCTTTAGCACCTCCCATAGGTAAACCTGTTAGTGAATTTTTGAATATTTGTTCAAATCCAAGGAATTTAATTATTCCTAAATATACAGATGGATGAAATCTTAAACCACCCTTATATGGGCCAATAGCAGAATTAAATTGAACTCTATATCCTCTATTGACTTGAATTTGATTGTTATCATCCACCCATGATACTCGAAATATTACTTGACGTTCTGGTTCAACTAATCTTTCAAGAACTTTTTTTTCCTCAAAAATAGAATGTCTATCAAAGCATGGTACTAATGATTCTAAAACTTCATTAACTGCTTGATGAAATTCTGGTTGTCCAGGATTTTTAGCTTTTACTTGTTCATATACTTTGTTTACGTATTCTGACATGTTCGTATACAATATTTTTTATTTTAGATATAAAATACCGTATTAAATAAATATATTATAAATATTAGTTAAACAAGATTAAACTATTTTACAGATATAGTGAATATATCCAATATAGCTCATATAATTCTTGAACATTTTTAATTTTTCAATGAATAATTCAATAAATTGTATATTATTTCTTTTTAGAACAATATCAAATTCAAATTAAATTCATAAAATCATAATATCCTCTTTGTACTCTTTTTAATGATATTCTGAGGAAAATTAACTTAAAAAATAATTCATGTGTATTATTATTTAATAAAAAATCTATAAATATGTCAAATCATAATTCTTTTAGTACAGGAATAGCGGGACTAGATACTATTCTCCACGGAATTTTACCTGGTGATAATATTGTATTTCAAATAGATTCAATAGATCAATTTATCCCCTTTGTTCATGCTTTTTGTAAAGAAAATGATTATCAGAATCGTAAACTGGTGTATTTTCGATTCGCAGAACATATTTCACTTATACCTACAAATATCAATGTGAATATATTTGAAGTCCATCCAGAAAAAGGATTTGAACATTTTATTGATGAAATTTTTACTGTTATTGAAAAATATGGGAAAGGATCTGCCTATGTTTTTGACTCCCTCAGTGATTTAGCAGTTGATTGGTATAGTGATCGAATGGTTGCAAATTTTTTTATGCTAACCTGTCCTTATCTATTTGATTTTGATACGGAAACTTTTTTTGCTCTAATTAGAAATAGACATAGCGAAGATACTATTTCAAAAATTCATGAGACTGCTCAAATAATAATTGATCTATATAAAAAGGATGATAATTATTACATACATCCTATCAAAGTGTGGAAAAGACATTCTCCTACTATGTATATGCTACATTTATGGAGAGATAAGGAATTTGTTCCAGTACTAAAAAGTTCTAATATTTCAGAAATACTAACAGAATATGCTCTACAATGGATTGATTTTACAACAAAAAGACAAGATATATGGACTAAAACCTTTGATGATTCGTATCACCTTTATATTGAAAGACAAAAGACATCTCAAAATTATCAAGATTTTGAAATTCTTAAAAAAAAAATAATTAGAATGGCAATTACACAGGATCCCAAATTATCAATTCTAGCTAAGGAATATTTTAATTTGGAGGATTTAATAAATCTTGGTAAAAGAATGATCGGAACTGGTATGATTGGTGGTAAATCTTTAGGAATGTTATTAGCTCAATCAATTTTAAAAAAAAATAATAATAAATGGTGTGATGTTTTAGAACAACACGATTCTTTTTTTATTGGCTCAGATGTTTATTATACATATTTGGTTATTAATAAATGTTGGTGGTTTCGGTATAAAATTCGAAAAAATAAAAATTTTACACAATTTGCTGAAGAGGCTCGAGAATCATTAAAGCATGGGGAATTCCCCAATGATATAATTGATCAATTTAAAAAAATTCTAAACTATTTTGGACAATCACCTATAATTGTAAGAAGTAGTAGTCTTCTTGAAGATGCTTATGGTAATGCTTTTTCTGGAAAATATGAAAGCATTTTTCTTGTAAATCAAGGTACACCTGGAGAAAGACTTGAATATTTTATAAATGCAATTAGAAAAGTATATACAAGTACTTTAAGTGAAGAAGCTTTATATTACCGATTAAGAAGAGGGTTGTTAGATAAGGATGAACAAATGGGTATTCTCATACAACGTGTTTCTGGAGCCTTATACGGTAATTTATTTTATCCTCAATTAGCTGGTGTTGGGTATTCTTATAATCCATTCGCTTGGACTAAAGAAATAAAACCAGAAGATGGAATGATAAGATTAGTATTCGGATTAGGCACTAGAGCTGTAGAAAGATTTGATGATGATTATACTAGAATTATCGCTCTAAGTGCTCCAAAAAAAAGACCAGAAAGTAGTGTATTAGATTCAAGAAAATATAATCAACGTAAAGTTGATGTTCTAGATCTAAAAGACAACACATTTTTAACACAATATTTTGATAAAGTCGTTGATGAATCTCTCAATCTACCTATAGAATTCTTTGGTTCTCGTGATTATGAAGTTGAAAATAAATATAGACAAATGGGAAAAGAAAATTTATTTTATTATCTTGATTTAGATAAAAACATTATAAATTCTTCAATTATAAATGATATGTATGAAATTTTACATATTTTATCAAAAATTTATGAATATCCTGTTGATATTGAGTTCGCCATTAATTTTATTGATCAAAATCATTATAAAATATATATTCTTCAATGTAGACCATTTCAAATAAAAAGTGAAACCAGAATTTTAAAAAAACCAGAAAATATCCAAAATAAAAACATAATAATAAAAACAAATGGACCAATAATTGGAAATGGTATTTCAAATAAAATAGATAGATTAATTTATATTGTACCCGAATTATATGGTCAATTACCTATACAAGAAAGAAGTACTATAGCGAGAATTGTGGGTAAAATAAATCAAGAGCAAAAAAGTAAAGAAGAAAAGACAATTTTCCTAGCCGGTCCCGGACGGTGGGCTACTTCCAGTCCCTCTTTGGGTGTTCCTGTTAATTTTCATGAAATTAATACAATATCTATAATATGTGAAATTGCTGAAATGCATGAGCATCTCACTCCAGATGCCTCATTAGGAACACATTTCTTTAATGATCTTGTTGAAAATGATATGCTATATCTTTCTATTAATCCTAAAGATGAAAGAAACATTATAAACAAAAATTTATTACTTGAAATGAAAAATAATCTTATAAAGATATTACCCGAAGCAGAAAAATATGCTGATATCATAAAAGTTATCGAAACTAATGATGAAACGGAAAAATTAACAATAAAAGTTCATGCTGATACGATAAATCAAACAGCAATTCTTTATATAGATTAAAAAGCATTTAAAAAATAGAAAATATAATATATTTCAATTAATTTACTTGAGAGTTATTAATACTATATATTTTATATTAAAAATTGAGCAAGATATTCATTCATTGCCTTAGCTGCTATTCTTCCTGCCCCCATTGCAGATATTACTGTTGCTGAACCAGTTACAATATCTCCTCCAGCATATATTCCTTCTATATTTGTTCTGCCATTTTCATCAGTAATTATATTTCCCCATTTATTTAATTCAAGTTGAGGAAACGTAGAAGTTAATAGTGGATTTGAGTTATTTCCTATTGCATTTATTATTAGATCTGTTTTAATTCGAAATTGAGAATTCTCAATTGGTATAGGACTAGCTCTTCCTGACGCATCGGGTTCCCCAAGCCTCATTTTGATAACTTCCATTTCTATAACATTTCCATACTTATCACTAATAAATCTTGTTGGATTTGTAAGTAATTTAAATTCAATACCTTCTTCTTGAGCATGATGAATCTCCTCTTTTCTTGCTGGCATTTGCTCTAATGAACGTCTATATACTATAGTCACCTTTTCTGCTCCTAATCTTAAGGCAGATCTAGCAGAATCCATAGCTACATTTCCTCCTCCAATAACGCTAACAAACGTACCTTTATTGATGGGTGTTTTATAACTTGGAAATTTATACCCTTTCATTAAATTTATTCTTGTAAGATATTCATTAGCAGAAATGAC
>CAZBEU010000258.1:0-8882 GCA_964491005.1 uncultured archaeon
GCCCTATTAGTTCAGCAACAAGTATATTCATGCGGATGTACTACATCATGATTCATCTTAATCGCCCGTTTCCTCTAACGACGGGTTAGAACAAGTGAGGACCCCGTGTCCAAATTTGTTCACATTTATAGTTAGAGTAAATTATAAATCATATATATTATTATGAGAAAAAATAATTTTGGTTATTTTTACCTAAAATTCTCTAAAAATATCTAAAAACGTATATAAAATAAATATATTATGAGATATTATCAGAGATCTTTAATTCTATAATTTTCCAAAATTGTATCAACTAATTTGGAAGCTATATATCTTTTTGAATGTTTTGGAATATGTTTTACATACTTTTCTCTATTAATAATATATACCTCATTATTAATACTATCAAATCCGATATCATCTCTTCCAATATCATTTGCAACGATTAGATCTACATTAGATGTACTTAAACGGGAGTATGCTCGATCTATCAATTCATTTTTAGAGATATTAGATTCTGCTTTAAATGCAACAATGAAAATATTATTATCGACCTTTCTTGCTTCATTAATTATTTTTGGGGTTAAAGCCATGTTTATCTGAAGTTCTTCAACATCATCAGATGAGATCTTACCTTTGATATATTCTTTTGGAGAATAATCACTTATTGCTGCTGCACAAATGAAGATATCATATTTATTTTCCGTTAATTCTCTCTTAACTATATTAATAAAATCTTGAGTGGTTGTTACATCAATTACATTTAAATAATCTGGTGGAGATATAATACTTTTTCCGTTTATTAATAATACATCCGCACCTCTTGCAGAACATTCCTTTGCAATCTCAATACCTTGTTTACCTGATGATCTATTAGATACAAATCTTACTGTATCAATAGGTTCTCTCGTAGGTCCAGAAGTAACAAGGATCTTCATGCTATGCAAATCTTTTTTTGCAACTAATAAGTCTATTACACGATCAATAATATCATCAATTCGTGCAATCTTTGCTTTACCCTCAGAGATTCTTGGACCTAAAATTTCTACTCCATATTTTCTTAGTTTTTTAATATTTTCGATGAGAATATCATGTCTAAACATACTTTCGTGCATAGCAGGAACAACAATTATTGGAATCCCAGATCCAAATGCAGTTGTAACTACAGTTGTTACTGGAGTATCATCTATTCCACATGCAATCTTCGAAATAGTATTAGCAGTCGCAGGACACACAAGTATTAAATCTGCTCTTCCAACCATTTTAGGTCGTTCTCCAGCTAAATAAATATGTTCTACAGCTCCAGATAAACTAGAAATAACTTGATTCCCTGTGGCCCAATGAATTAATGATGGAGATATTAATTCTGTAGCAGATTTTGTCATTACAGCAATTACTTCCGCACCTTTTCTCATTAATTCTCTAGCAATTATTGGTGCACTTATTATTGCAACACTTCCAGTTAGACATAAACATATTGTTTTTCCTCGTAAAATAGTACCTTCTGTTTCCATTATATCTTTACTAGGGTGTGTATAAGACATTATCTTACCTCGATAAAATAAAATTAAATTTTTCTAATATTACTTAAAATCAAATAAAAATTCCTTTCAAAAAAATTTTTCTTTACAAAAATTAAATTAGATTTTATAAAATTTTCAAATTTCTTCACATAATTCATAATACCATTTACTATAAAATTTCTTCCAAATGATTAAATCTGAGAAATTCTTATGTTTAAATAAATTTAAAATTCGGGCATATTCATTTTTGTAATCTAAAAGTATATCTTTTATTGAATATTGTTTTGATGATTTTTTAAGTATTGAAAGTTTAAAGAGATTTTCAGAATTAGATTTCCACCACATTTTATTGAATAATGAACCATATTTTTTAATATAATAATCCATATTTCTATAAACGGGAGTATTTGGATAACATGAAAAAAGAGAAGGACTTATTTGTATATTTTCATCTAAAGCATTTTTTTGAATAAATTCAACTGTTTTTTTAAAAGTTCTTTTGGTTTCTCCTGGGAATCCACAGACAATATTAATTCTACAATAGATTCTATTATTTTTTTTATAATATTCAATTAATTTTTTCATAGATTGGATATACTGAGATGGTGTTTTTGTTTTATTCATCTCAATTAGAATATTTGCATTTGCTGATTCGAATCCAAAACCAATAATTAATTTTGATTTTTGAATTTTTTTTAAAATGTTATGTTTATCAGTTATACTTTCTATTCTACTTTGACAAGAAAATTTAAATTTATCTTGCAGGTCATTTTTAATAATATAATCTAAAATTGTTTCTGCATTTGGATTATCGAAAAATGATTGATCTGCGAAACTAATTTTAATTTTATTTTTCTTATATTTATTAAATAATCTCATCATATAATCCATATATTCTTTAAATTTACTGTAATGCATCGTTCTAAAAGGATAATTTATAGAACAAAAGTTACATTGATAAGGACATCCTCTAGACAAATAGAGATCAAAATTAAAATCATCTCTATTGGAATATTTTGATAAATAGAGTTCATAATCGGGGGGAGGTAAAAGGTTTATATCAATTAAATCACATTTCTCAATAATTATTGGGAATTGAGATTTTTTATTATTTAATTTGTCTTTTTTTAAAAGATTGAATAAAGATAATTCAGCTTCATTTTTCACAATATAATCAAAAGGAGAATGTTTATAATTAAAATCATCTGGATAACTGGATGGATGATATCCCCCAACAATAATCTTTTTTTCTGGAAATTCTTTTCGTATTAAATTACTAATAATTAGTGTAGGGAGATATTGATAAGATGTGTAGCAATTTATTCCAATATATTGAAATTTTTGAATATTATTTAAATCAAGTATTTTTAAATATGATTTTATTATCATATCGTAATTACTTTTTAGAGAGAAATAATTATTATTTTCCTTTTCAATTCGTATATCAATTAAATCAGTCTCAATTTGAAGTTTTTCTTTTAAGAAGGAGGAAATTTGTAAAGTTCCCAAAGGAACATTGTTATTATATATCTTTTCTTGATATTCCTCAATATTAAAGAATCCAGGTATGATAAAAAGCAAATTCATTTTTAATTTTATAAATTAACTTAATATAGGATAATTAGATACATTAAATTATAAGCGAGAGTTTAAAAACTTATTAAAAAAGTATAATGAACTAAGAAATGAAGATTGGTATTTTATTTAATAGAATTACTTGGGAAATCAAACAAATAGTTAATGAATTAGAAAAGAAAAAAATTGATTATAGTCTAATCAATAATCAAGATATTTTTTTTAAATTGAATAAAAAAAAGGATATTATATACGATTGTGATTTATTTTTAGAACGTTCACTTAGTTATTTAAGGAGTTTATATTCAACGGCGATATTAGAAACAAAAGGCTACAAAGTGATAAATAACTTTGAATGTTTGAATATTACAGGAAATAAATTATTAACAACCCTAAAATTAATTCAAGATAATATTTCAACGCCACAAACTTGTATAGCGTTTACTAGTGATTCATCTATCAAAGCAATTGAAGAGGAAGTGAATTATCCGGCAATTATAAAGCCTATTATTGGTTCTTGGGGTAGATTAATTGCTAGATTAGACGATTTTAACAGCGCAAGTGCAAATTTAGAAGTTAGAGAGACTTTAGGGAATATACTTCAAAAGATTTTTTATATTCAAAAATTTTTACCTATCCATAATCGTGGTGAAACAACCCCTACCGATTTAAGAGTATTTGTTATAGGGAACAAATGTATTGCAGCAATGGGTAGGTTCCATCAAGGAAGAGATTTTAGAAGTAATCTTGCAATTGGTGGTACAGCAAAACCAATAGAACTAACATTGGAAATAGAAAAATTGAGTCAAAAAGCAGCAAAGGCAACAAAAGGAGAAATAGTAGGAATAGATCTTATGAAAGATGAGGATAAATTATCTGTAATAGAAGTAAATGGAACACCTCAATTTAAAGGAGTAGCATCTGCCACAAAAATAAATATTGCTGAAGAAATTATCGAATATATATTTAATAATTATAAATAAATGTGATTATACTTGCTTATTGTTATAAAAATTGGGGGAGCTTTATTATCTAAAAATTTTGATAAAGTTCTCGATGATATTGTGGATATTTATCTGAATAAAAAAGATAGATATAAATTGGTTATTATTCATGGTGGAGGACCTCAAATAAATGAATTACTTCGACAAATGAATAAGGAACCTAAATATTTTAAAACACCTTCAGGATATAAAACAAGATATACAGACCAAGAAGCAATTGAAGCAGCCATTATGGCATTAGCAGGAAAAAATAATAAAAGATTAGTGGAATCCTTACAAAAACGCAATGTTAATGCATTTGGATTGTCTGGAATTGATGGAGGTATAATTGAAGCTAAGAGAAAGGAAAAAATATTGGTTTTAGTTGATAATAAACGAATAATGAAGAGAGGAGAATATTCTGGAAAAGTAATAAAAGCTGAGAATAAAGTTCTGAACTTTTTCATAGAAAATGATATTATTCCAATAATTGCTTCATTAGCTAAGAGCGAGGAAGGAGAAATAGTGAATGTAGATGGAGATAGAGCTGCTAGTTGTGTAGCAGAATCATTAAATGCCGATATTTTGATCAGTTTAACTGATGTTGATGGAATATATAGAAAATTTGAAGAAAAAGATTCATTAATAAAAAAAATAACATCCCCTAAACTTAAAGAGCTTCTTGATGAATTAAAAGGAGGAATGAAAAAAAAAGCATATGCTGCTTTAGAAGCTTTAGATAAAAACTTAAAAAAAGTGATTATAACTTCAGGAGAATCTTTAAATCCAATCTATAACGCTCTAGAAAATAAAACCGGAACCGTGATAACAAATGAATGATAATTCTGTTAAATTTTTAAAAAAATGTATTGAATATTATAGCCCCTCCGGACATGAGAAGGAATATGCTGAATTTCTTGCTGAATTCCTAAGAAATCATGGTTTCAAGGTATATTTTGATAAAGTTGGCAATTTAATCGCAGAAAAAGGAGTTGGAAACCCAATTATTCTATTTTCATCTCATATGGATACAATCCCTGGAGAGCTACCAGTTATAGAAAAGGATGGAAAAATATATGGAAGAGGTGCTGTAGATTGCAAACCTTCCTTAGCAGCGATGGTATATGCAATATCTCACTATAATTTTACACAAGAGAGTACAGGAAAAATAATTTTTGCTGGAATAGTTCGTGAAGAAGATAGCTTAATTGGAATTAAAGAATTAATTAAATCAGAAATTAAACCGGATTATGCCATATTTGGTGAACCTACAACAATAAATCAGATATGTATTGGTTATAAAGGAAGATTGTCAATTCAATATAAAATAAATACAGAAATAGGCCATGTAGCATGCTCGTGGTTATATTATAATGCAATTGAAATTGGATTAAAAATTTGGGAAATTATTAAAAAAAGTTGCGAAGAATTATCAGAAGAATACAGAATTAATGATTTTGAAAAAAAATATTTTAATCAAATAATAACAAATCTAACAGTTTTATCTGGAGGAGAATTAACAAATTGTATTCCTTTTGAGTGTAATATGAATGTGGATATTCGATTTCCCCCATTGATTACTTCAAAAAAAATATTGAACATAATAAGACAAAATATAAGAATGTATAGGGAAGCAATGGTTATTAATGAAGGAAAAAAGATTCAAATTGAAGAAAAGATACAAAGCCAAGTTGATGGATTTGAAATTAAAAAAGATGAACCAATCATTGGAGCACTAAGATGGGCAATATTTAAAACCCTTAACAAAAAACCAATTTTAATAAAAAAAACAGGAACAACATTCATAAACACTATAGGAATTCATTATAATATTCCTTCCATAACATTCGGAAGTGGAAATCCTAAACTTGAACACAGTAATAATGAATTTATAGAAATTGAAGAGTATTTATATAGTATAAAGATATATCAAAAATTTATAGATAAATTACGTGAGATACATAAAAAATATTAGTAAAGAATTATTTAAAATAAAAAAGTCTTATTTATCGAAAATGAACTATGGATTTTTTAATAGAATTAATGGGAATTATTGCAGCAATTTTTACTACTTTAGCCTTTTTACCTCAAACAATTCGAGTGATAAAAACTAAATCCACTCAAGATCTATCGTGGTATTGGATTGTCATATTTGCATTTGGTGTCTTTCTTTGGTTAATTTATGGAATATTGATTATGAGTATTGGAGTCATTCTTGGAAATTTTATCACATTCATTTGTCTGATAATTATTATTAGATATAAATTTGTTTATAGTTAAGAAATTAATTTTTTTGTATAATCTGTTATCATTTGTATAATTTCATTCCACTTTTCACAATTATCAAATAGAAAGGATTCAAGATATTCTACTAATTCTTCAAATTTAATTTCTGAAAAAATATTTTTATAATTTTCAACATATAAAAGATGATTATTAGCCATAATTCTAAATTTGAGTTTAAGAAATAATTTTTTATTGTTATAATCAATGGAATACCTTTTAAATAACATTTTTACCTCTTTTTCAATTTCTCTCTGATTATGCCAGAATTCCCAGTTATTACAAGCTTTACGCGAAAATTCCATCCATTTTGAACTTTTTAAAGGAAATATTGCACCCATACTCCGTGCATCCTTATAATCCCACACACTCCAAGATATGTTATATTTTTCAAAGATTTCAATGGTATTTTTCAAAACTTTTTCCTCAAGTACTTTATCTGGAGAATTCAATAATATCCCTGTTTCACCACACCATATTGGTCTTTTTAATTCTTTTAATAAATAATCTAAGCTTATATTTTCAAATAAATCAATTTCAACTTTTTTTAATATATCACCTGAATGAAATTTATTTAGATTAAAAAAAGCATAATAATGAAAAGAATATGCGATATTAGGATCATCAATCTCATCAAAACAGGTAAAATCTCTTGCGTAAAAATCACCCTCAATAAATATTATGTGATTATTATCGATTTTTCTTATTTTTTTTATAATTTTTTTATAAAAATTATTAACAGTTTTTCCATCGAGATCATATAGACAAGGTTCATTAATTAAATCATATGCAGCAATCCAAGGATTATTTTTATATCTTTCAGCAATATGTTCCCATAAAGCAATTGTGCGAGTTCTAAAATCCGCATATTCCCAAAATAGACATTCTCCAATAGCATTATCAGAATGCCAGTCGGGATTTTGTCCTCCAGGTGCAGAATGTAAATCCAGTATAGCATAAATTTCATACCTCTCACATAAGTTTAGAATACGATCAATTTGTTTAAAACCATTTTCATTATAACTATAAGGATTTTGATCTGATTCAAATAGACGATAATTAAATGAAAGTCTAATAGAATTTATCCCAATTTTCTTGAAGAATTCAAAATCTTTTTCATTTAAATAGCAATTATAAAACTCCTCCCAAAATACTTTTGAATTCTCTTCACCATATGCATCTGTAAATGCTCCTTTTATCTGAAGTTCCGAACCAGGTAATCCGATTAAAAAATGTTCTATATTGAATAAATTTGGAATTCCAAAACCACGGAATGTTATTTTTTTATTGTTAATTATAAAATCCATTCCTTTTACTTTAACAAAATTTTGAATCATAATATTTTTCCTTATTCATTGATTGACAAATATTAAAAAAGGTAAATAATTGAAGTTTTTTTACTTTCTATAATCCATTTTTTAATATATTTCTAATGCTTCAATAATTTAGTACTATAGATTCTTTTATGTTTCCACGTTTACAGGGATTGCTATTTATTGCTCTTTTTGCCTTAACAATCTCGATATGATAATTTTGATATAAATCTAATATAAAATCGTTATTAGAATTACTTAACATTACTTTTACACCCTTTTTTGATAATTTATCTATAACAGATTTTAATTTAAGCTGATCCTTTTCACCAAAATTTTCTTTTGTATAACTTTTGAACTACCACGCTATGAGAAACGTGAATTCATCCTTCATCGACCACTGCCCTCGTAGTGACAAGTCTTACACGATCTCCAGACGCGTAACTTCTCGCGGTTCCCGCGGTAGATGATGTAATGATCGTTATTTCTCTTTCTTCTCCCAAAATACGTATTCCTTCTTTCTTGATCGTTCTTGAAGCATTCTTATCTCTTTTATGATATGTTCCGCATTCAGGACATATCCATTCACGATCAGAAAGGTTCAACGTCTTATGTTTATAACCACAGTTTGAACAGAGCTTAGATGATGGGTAGAACCTACCCACTTTCACAAGATGCTTTCCTTGGCGGGTCATTTTATAATCAAGCATTCGCGTGAACTCGCCCCATGAAAAATCGAGGGTGATAGTTTTGGCGATGCCAGTGTTGAATTGTTTAATTCCCTCAATGTTGAGATCCTCAAGGATGATGGCATCGTATGGTATTGCCATCCTATAAGAAAGTTTATGGTGCCAATCATTTCGTTGGTTACCTATCTTGTCATATAATCTTGCAAGCTTGATACGTGCCTTTTCTCTCTTCCCAGAATCTTTTTCCTTTCTTGAAAGCTCACGATGAAGTTTTTTAAGCTTGTTTTCGTGTTTGCGATAGAACCGTGAAAAATAGTAAGAAAAAATTTGGAAAATCTTGGACATTTTTTTTATTTTTTTAAAAGAAATTCCATGTTATTGTCTATTTCTCAAGGGTCACGAATCTTAGGTGTTTGCACAAAAACCATGAGGCGTTGGGATGAAAGCGGAAGATTCAAAGCAGATTGCAGAACGATTGGAAGACATCGGAGATATTCATTAGAACGATTGAAAGGATTCATTGAAGATAATGAAAAC
>CAZBEU010000259.1:0-4800 GCA_964491005.1 uncultured archaeon
AAAATTAGAAATTATATCAAAGAAAATCAAGTAAAACATGCAACAATTATTGGAGGAGGATATATTGGTCTAGAAATGGCTGAGAATCTGCATAATCATGGTATTAAAGTTAAGATCGTAGAAATGCTAGAACAAGTATTAGCTCCAATAGATAGGGAAATGGCTCAATTTATACATCAAGAATTGATTTTAAATGGTATTTGTTTACAATTAGGAGATGCGGTTGATTTTTTTGAATGTGAAAATCAATGTAATTATGTTATTCCTAGAAGTGGTAAGAAGATAAAAACAGATATAATAATATTAGCAATAGGAGTAAAACCTGAAAATAATCTTGCAAAAAATACTGATCTTCAATTAGGTGAGCATGGTCATATAATAGTAAATCAAAATATGCAAACATCAGATCCTTCCATCTATGCCATTGGTGATGTAGTTCAAGTTAAAAATTTTATTGATAAAAAACCAGTAGCAATTCCTCTAGCAGGTCCTGCAAATAAGCAGGGAAGAATTGCTGCTGATAACATTGCCGGACGAAATTCAAAATATAAGGGAATTCTCGGAACATCAGTGCTAAAGATATTTGATTTAACTGTAGCATTTGTGGGATTAAATGAAAAACAAATAAAAAGTACTAATATTCAATACGATAAAGTATATATTCATCCAAATAATCATGCGGAATATTATCCAAGAGCAATTCCTATAAGTATAAAATTACTATTTGAAATCCCAAGTGGTAGGATTTTGGGAGCCCAAGCAATTGGAGGTCTTGGAGCAGAAAAAAGAATAGATATCATTTCAACCGTTATACATTTTGGGGGAACTGTATTTGATTTAGAAGATTTGGAATTATCTTATGCACCACCTTATAGTTCTGCAAAAGATCCTGTTAATATGGTAGGATATGTAGCATCAAACGTACTTAAAGGAGACCATCCAATATGGCATTGGAATATGGAAGATGTAATTAAATCTTCAGAAAATATAATTCTCGATGTAAGAACATCTGAGGAATTTCAAGTCGGTACAATTAAAGGAGCAATAAATATTAGTGATTTAGAATTAAGAGATAGATATAAAGAAATTCCACTAAATAAAAATATTTATGTATTTTGTGAAGTAGGTTTTAGAGGATATTTAGCTACAAGATTTCTAATGCAAAAGGGGTATAATATAAAAAATCTAACTGGAGGGTATAAATTATATAAAACTGCAAGAGCAACTATAGAAGAAATTGCTCAAGAATGTGGTACATCTGAAGAATATATAACCCAAATAATAGAAAATAAATCTTCTGTAAGTGATAACTATGTTATAATAGACGCATCTGGACTCCCTTGTCCAGGCCCTTTAAATTCTATGATTAGAGCACTAGAAAATTTACCAAATAACAAGAAGTTAATGATATATGCAACCGATCCTGGATTTAAATCAAGTGTCGAAGCATATGTGCAACTAAATAATGAAGTCAAACTTCTTTTTATAGGGAAGGAAGAAGGAAAAATTGTAGTTAAATTGGAAAAATCCAATTCATCAATCGAGGACGTTAAAAGTCCTATTCAAATAAAAAAGAAAACTCGAAAAGAATTAAGGGAAAAAAAGGCTCCACCTATATCAGAAATTAGTGTTGATGAGCTTTATAATAGATTAGATACTGAGGATTCTCCAAAAATATTAGTAGATGTACGAACTCCGCAAGAATTTTATGCTTCAGGCGGTCATATTAAAGGAAGTCAATTACTTCCATTAGGAGATTTAATTGCAAATTTAGATCAATTAGAACAATATAAAAATGATGAGGTTGTTTTTATTTGTCATAGTGGATCACGTTCAATGATGGCAGCTCAACTCTTAGAAAGAACTGGATTCAAGGATATTAGAAATCTAACTGGTGGTATGTTAAATTGGCATAAAAAAGGATACCCAACAGAAAAATAATTTTTATTTTCCAATATTTTAGCTTAAAAGAGTAACTATTAAATATTAATACAACTTGATTTGAAATAATATATCAAATAAATATAAAAGATAGAATAATATGAAACAAAAAGAAATTTATAAATGCAACGTATGTGGTAAAGTGATAGAGATTCTGAATCCAGGAGCTAAGAAAACTATTTGTTGTGGTCAAGAAATGGAATTACAGGAAGGTCAAACAGCAGATTGGCAAGGGGAAAAACATATTCCTAAAATTTCAATTGATGGAAATACTGTTACTGTAGATATCGGAATTTCAATGGGAACACCACATCCTATGACAAAAGAGCATTGGATTATGTGGATTGAAATTATATGTAAAAATAATTGTTATAAACGAAAATTCCTAAATCCAGGGGATGAACCAAAAGCAACATTTGTTGTAAAAGACACAGAAGGAATAACTGCTCGAGAATATTGTAATATCCATGGATTGTGGATTTCAAGTTAAAATTAGTCTTTTTTATTCTCTTTTATTTTCTTTTCTTCTAAAATTCAATCTAATGAAATTTATCAATATATCTTAATTTTGAGATGGGATTAAGATTAATTTAAAATAAAATAAAACCTAATATTTTATCAAATAAAAAAAAGGAAGTGATTAAAATTACTTTAGGAATGATACCCATAGATCTAAAAAAAATTAAAAATTCAAATTTAGAAAAACAAATATTAAGAACTGGTATTTTAGCAGAATTAGATGCTATCAATTTATATGAACAAATGGCAGATATGACTGAAAATAAGATAATTAAACAACTATTGTTAGATATTGCTAAAGAAGAAAAAACTCATGTTGGAGAGTTCCAATATTTGTTATTAGATATGGATAAACAACAAAAAAATGAATTAAAAGAAGGAGAAGAAGAAGTTAAAGAATTAATGGAAAAAAAATAAATAATTCTAATATTCGGTTCATAAAATATATCATGATGCAAAAAAGAGCGATTATATTAGATCGGGACGGTACATTAAACGAAGATCAAGGATATATACATAAAATCGAAGATTTTAAATTATTACCTGGAGTGATTGAGGGTTTAGATCTGGTAAAAGATAAATTTTTATTTTTTATCATAAGCAATCAATCTGGGATAGGTCGAGGATTTTATACTGTTGATGATTTTTGGAAATTTAATAATCATTTAATTGCTAAATTAAAACTAAATGGTATAAAAATCGAAAAAACTTATTTTTGTCCTCATAAAATTGAAATTAATTGCGATTGTAGAAAACCAAAATTAAAATTTATTAACGATATTGTATCTGAGTATAAAATAAATCTTAAAGAATCATGGGTTATAGGAGATCATCCCTCCGATGCACAACTTGGAATTAATAGTGGATGTAAGTCTATTTATCTTCTAACAGGTCATGGTAAAAGTCATCTAAAGAATCTCAACAAAAAAGAGATAGAACCTACCTTTATTGCTAAAGATTTTTTAACAGCGATGAATTACATCCTTTCAAATTTATAAATCAAAACTCTTTTTTTATTCATATTAATAAGAAATTTATATTTATACCTTCCTCAATATTATAATTTAAAATACGTATATTTTAAGGGTGTTAAAGAATATTTTACAGAAAATTAAATAATGCGGATTTATGGAATAAAATAAAAAAGATTAGAAATTTAATTCAATTATCAAAAGAATTTAAAAAAAGAAGTTGTTGGCAATGTGGTAAGGATCTTAATATATATGATTTTTTAAGTGACAATTTAGAATATACTGCTGAAGAAATATTTATAATGTGGCAAAATAGTATTCTTGAATTTCATTGCTGTGGGTGTTTTAAATCACTAAAAATAAAAGAAATTCAGGACATAGAGAGGATAATCAAAACTCGAAGTTGTTCTTATTGTAATCAGGACATTTCTCTTTTTGAATTTAGTAATAAAAATAATTATCTAAAAATTCATGAATTAAAAGATATATGGACAGATAAAAAGAGAAATATTTTTTGTAATCCTATATGCCGTAGAAGGTATAATAACGAATTAAAAAATAATTTTATTTTTTTAAATAAATAAGGCAAAAAATAAAAAAAATCCTTGTATTTTAAAATTTAGTTAATAATTTTCATCCTTTTTTTTTGATGGGATCTTCTTTACTTGAGAAGCAAGTTCCCTTCCAAGTTCTTCTCCTTTTTTAAGCTCTTCAGAAGTAGGATGTCCTTTAAATGTAAGAGGATTCAATATATCCCATTTCATTTTTTCAGATAATGACTCAAAATCTTTTAAAGCCCCACCACTCCATCCATAAGAACCAAAGAAGGCTACCTTTTTATACCATAAATGTTTTTTTTGAAATAATTCTAAATTGTATTTCATAGGGGGAAACATTCCATATTCATAAGTGGGAGTTCCAATTACTAATCCAGCAGATTTGTATGCATCAGAAAGAACAAAAGAAGGATCAACATTCGGAACTCTATGCACATAAACAGGGACTTTTTCCATAGCAATTCCTTTTAAAACAGCATTCAGCATTATTTCTGTATTTCCATACATACTACCCCATATAACACATATCTCAGGTTCTGCAAAATCTTTATTATAATTTGCATATCTTAAATATTTATTGATGACAGCCTTAGGATTACCCCGCCATACTAATCCATGTGAAGGAGCAATCATTTTTATATCTAATCCTGATAAAGAGTCAATAGCTTTTATAACCATAGGAGAAAATGTAGCTACAATGTTTGCATAATAACGTAGCATCTCTTCTTCCCAATATTGCTTATTTGCATCAGGTGTTTGATCATCAAAAAGACATCCTTTATGAACTCCAAATGACCCAAAAGCATCACTCG
>CAZBEU010000260.1:0-1834 GCA_964491005.1 uncultured archaeon
TCCGATGTCTTCCAATCGTTCTGCAATCTGCTTTGAATCTTCCGCTTTCATCCCAACGCCTCATGGTTTTTGGGCAAACACCTAAGATTCGTGACCCTTGAGAAATAGACAATAACATGGAATTTCTTTTAAAAAAATAAATAAAATGTCCAAGATTTTCCAAATTTTTTCTTACTATTTTTCACGGTTTAAAGACTGTGGTTTCCTACAAATACACAATTATTTGTACTATGAATTGGTAAGTCTATCATAGAAAATCATTCTATTGTTTTGGGGATTATCCCTCGTTCACGTAGGGATTAATGGATTGCAAATTATATTATAATTGATATATGATTTCTGTATTACTATAATACAATAGAATTGTTTAAAAAAGTAAGACTAGAATGATGATTTGAATATTTACTAATTCTTACTACTTATCCTCAAATCATCAAGTCTCGCAAGAAATATGTTTTCTTATACAATTACAATAAAAACTAAATTTTTTGATAGATTAATTATATTTAAATTAATTCTAATGAAAAATTATACTCTCTAAGCTTATGCGAGAAAAAATAGCATTTATTATATATTATCATAAGAAAAATATTTTTAGTCTAAATGCTATTGTTGCAGCTTTAGAGACAAATGAGCAATTAAAAAATATTACATTTTTTTTTTTAAAGAATGAACGAGAATTGTTCGAAAGAATACCAATAATTTTAGAAAAATATGAATTTGTTATTATTGGATTTTCATTTTTTACAGTTCAGTATTGGGACATTTTAAATATAATTAAAAAACTAAGGATAAAATATAATGATAAGATATTTTTAATCGCTGGTGGGGCTCATCCTTCAGGAGATCCCGAGGGAACTCTCAAAATTGGATTCGATGTAGTTTTTATAGGCGAAAGTGAATTCTCTATTGTAGAATTTTTAATATCTATAAAAAATCAACAATCTTTTGATAAGATCCAAGGTATTGCATATTATGACAAAAATAAATTACTATGTATAAATAAAAAGAAATATAATGTATATCTCAATAAATATCCTCCATTTCCGTTAAAAAATACAAAATATGGTTCTATTGAAATCACTCGTGGATGTCCCTATAAATGTTATTTTTGTCAGACTTCCTTTATGATGGGAGACAATATTCGACATAGATCTGTAGATTCAATTTGTAAATATATTGAAATTTTAAAAAAAGAAAACTTAATTGATATTCGTTTCATAACTCCAAATGCTTTTTCTTATGGATCAACTGATGGATTAACTATAAATTATTCTAAATTGGAAGAATTATTATCAAATGTAAGAAAGATAATTGGAAAAGAAGGTAAAATTTTCTTTGGTTCTTTCCCTTCAGAAGTTAGGCCAGAACATGTAAATAAAATAACATTAGGTTTAGTTGAAAAATATGCAAATAATGATAATATTATCATAGGAGCTCAATCAGGAAGTCAAAAAATCTTAGATTTTTGTAATCGTGGTCATTCAGTTGATGATATTTTGCAATCAACTAAACTTACTATTGATATGGGATTTAAAGCTTATGTAGATTTTATTTTTGGTTTACCTTATGAAACAAAAAATGATTTAAAAGAAACTTTAGATGTAATAAAGAAATTATTTAACATTGGAGCTGTTATAAATGCTCATATATTTACACCTCTCCCTCAAACCCCATTTTTCAGATTTCAATTAAATAAAATTAGCGAAAAAACAAGAAATTTTCTTAAGGAATATAATTTTAGAGGAAAAATATTGGGGAATTGGAGAAAACAAGAAAAATTATTGAGTAAACTAAAGAAAGAGATATATTCATAATCTATAACCAACATCTT
>CAZBEU010000261.1:0-2029 GCA_964491005.1 uncultured archaeon
ATTCGGGAGTCTTTTTAAGCTGGATGTGTTCTGTTAAATGAATAATTAGTTCACCTCCTCAATTAGTGCCTTTATAATTTTTCTTTTTCGCTTTGAATACATCTTCATAGCAAAACAATGCATTAAAGAGATGATATCTTCCATAACTTCTTTAGAATCTAATTTGATATTCCCTATATCTGAGATTACAACGATTTCTGTTACTAATTGCTTGAATAAGTAGGAAAAAAGCTCAAATCCTACACGACTTAATCGATCCTTGTATGTGATAATAACCTGTTTTACACGGTTCTGGAGAATATCCTCAAGCATTTTAAAGAACTTCTTTCTTTTTTCAAAAGAGATACCCGAAGCAACATCTGAAAATAATCCATTTATTTGAATTCCATTAGAAAAACACCATTGTTTTAATAAATGAATTTGATTCTCTAAATCGGGTTTTTGTTTATTTGTAGAAACACGAGCATAGGCATAGCTCACACGTGGAACATCTTTATTAAAATAGCAATATACGAATTCATCATTCCAATTCCAATATCCATTAGGAAGCTTTTATCCCAAGATCTTTCCTCCTTTCTGATATTTATAGAGGGTAACTTTAGTTACTTGTAATAATCGATATACATCTCCCGTTTTCATGTTTGATATATAGATGTTTATAATTATTAATAGGTTAGACCCCTTTGATTTACTATATTATAAGTTTTGAGTAAATGCTACTTATAATATAATGATAAAAGAATTCATAAAAATCATATCAAAAAGGGGGATAGAGAATGTAGTAATGCATCTCTGTTGTTTGAATTGGTTTTGAATAAAATAAATTCTTCATAAATATTGTTTTATTAAAAATAAACAAAGTAAAGAATGATATCATCTCAAAGTATTATAACTTTAAGATAAGAAAGTGATGATAAAAATGAAGTATTATGAGTATATTACATTCATTTTTGGAGAGAGATTATTTGTTAAAAATTATGAAAAAGATAGCTAATATTTCAATTGATACTAAAATCTCAGATCATTATAATTCATGTGTTTATATGTTAAAATGTTATAAAAACCGAAAAGCATTACAAAATAAGTCAGAAAATTTTGTGTATTATACTGATATGACTAAAGATCCAATACATCGTTTGGATGAACATATAAAAAATCAAGATATTTATACAAAAAGATTTAATGGAAATGTTGAAGTTAGTTATATTGAATTATACAATGATCTTTCTTCAGCACAAAGAAGAAAAGAACAACTTAAAAAACTTAGGAGAACAGAAAAGGAAACTTTAATCTCTAAGAAAGTAATTGGTGTATGTGATAAGTGCCATGATAACATGACAAGATCAATAATTATAGATAATGAAGGAGAAAGAAAGCAAATTTTACAATGTTCAAGCTGTAAATTTTGGAAAGTCTTACCCCTAAATTTTTAAATATTTCTGAAAGAAAGAAAGCTAAAAGATAATTAGAATTATAATGACTTCAATGCTTTATTTATCATATCATTTACACGATTAGTATCTATATTTGAAAGTTTAGCTAAAATCTCAGCAGAAACAAGTAACCATTTATTTTCAGATTCTGCTAAGATATTATTATTTTCATCTTTTAATGTTGAAAAGGTTATTACAGAGTCGTCCTCACTTATAATTCTTCCTTCTGCTTTTAATAATTGATTTATATATACAGGTTTTAAGAATTTAATATAGGTTTCTTGAGTAACAGCTACTTTTTTTAATAAAGCAAAAAGTGTCCATGCTCCAATTTCATCTAAAATAGTTGCAATGATTCCTCCATGAGCTATTCCTTCAAATCCACAAAAGTCTTCATGTAATTTTAAATATGAAGATATTCCTTCAGTATCATAGAAAAATTTCATATTTAAACCACGATGGTTATTCGATGAACATGCAAAACAATTTCCTAACCACATATTATTTATATAATTTAAATTATCCAAATCTAAATCCATTAAAATCTCCTTAGATAACATTGATTTTTTAATCTTTTTAATTCTAATGAGTTAAAT
>CAZBEU010000262.1:0-2344 GCA_964491005.1 uncultured archaeon
TGAGTAGTTCAATCTTAGAAAAAATAGAGTTATCAATTATTAAATTCTCTTTTTAAATCTACTTATTCGTCTAACATCAATGGATTAACAAATCAAAGGATTAATATCTTTGATTTAAATATAATCCGACAAAATATAATAAATATAAAGTGAATTAATTTCCTAACTGAGAGTAAGAATGCAAATAATAACGATAAATTTACCTGAGAAATATTTGGAGGCCATCCAAATATTAAATGATTATAAAATCTATCCTTCAAGAAGTGAAGCTATTAGAATTGCTTTAGAAAGATTCTTAACAAATGAACTTAAAATGGATAAGGAACTTGAAGAAGATAATTTTAAAATGCTTACAAAAGGCAGAATTAATAAAAAAAAAAAATAAATATTCTGCTTTTCTTGTTTTTTTTCTCTAAAATACAAATTAAAAAAAATATGAGTTTTATTTGATTAGGAGATTTTTTTAATTTTTTTTAACAAATACAATTATAAGAAGTTATTAAATTTGTAAAATTACAATGAAAGTCGCAAAATATTATAATAATAAAGATGTAAGAGTAGAGCAAATTTCTAAACCTACTATTAATCCAGATGAATTTTTAGTAAAAATAAGAAAGTCTGGTATTTGTGGTTCTGATATTCTTGAATATTATCGTTTTGCAAAAATGAAGAAACTTGGTGTAGATAATCTTATATTAGGGCATGAAATAGCTGGGGATATTGTAGAAATTGGAAATAATGTAAAAGAATTTAAGATTGGAGATCGAGTATTTGTATCTCATCATGTACCATGTTTTAATTGTCATTTTTGTAAACAAGGTCATCATACAGCATGTCATTTATTGCACAATACAAACTTTGATCCTGGTGGATTTTCCGAGTATGTTAGAATTCCTTCTATTAATATTGAGAAAAAAGGTGTATATGTCTTTAGTGAAAGTATGTCATATGAAGATGGTGTTATGCTGGAACCATTAGCTTGTGTATGCAGAGCTCAAAGACTTGCAAATATAAAAGAGGGACAGACTATTTTGATCTTAGGAAGTGGTGTCTCTGGTATCCTACATCTTAAATTAGCAAAAATGAAAGGAGTAGCTAAAGTGATAATGACAGATATTAGTGAAAATCGATTAAAACAAGCTCAAAAATATGGTGCTGATGAAATAATTAACGCTAATGAAGATATATTTTCTTTTATAAAAAATATTAATGAAGATCGAATGCCCGATTCTATAATAGTATGCACAGGAGCATTAACAGCTGCCAATCAAGCGCTTAAATGCGTTGGAGCAGGATCCACTATACTATTTTTTGCCGTACCAAAACCTGGTATAAACCTCGATATCCCAATTAATGATTATTGGAGAAATGAAGTAATCATTATGACCTCCTATGGAGCAGCACCTCCAGATTTGGATGAAGCATATGAATTAATTTCAAATAAAAAAATAATTGTTAGTGATATTATTTCACATCGTTTTCCTTTAGATAAAGTTCAAGAGGCATTTAATATGGTATGTGATGCCAATAATTCATTAAAAGTGATTATAGATTTTGATATGAAATAATTGAAGTATTTATACTTTTACTCTTCTTTATTTTTGGAAGAAATACTACTTTTTCAAAAACTAATTATATTATAATTAATTACTGATATATAATTTTTTAAATCTTTAAAAAAGATAAGAATGAGCGAACAATGGAAACATGCTGATTTAGCCTCTCTTATTGGAAAATTAGCATGGATTATTGGTGTTATTTGTGGTGTGATTCAATTAATTTTTGGAATTGCATATGGATCTTTCACCTTATTAGGTACTCTCTATATTGTTCCAATAAATATATTTTGGGCGATTGGTGGTGTGATTATTATAATAATATCCCTATTGATTATCAAACCCCAATTTTCAGATAAATGTGCAAATAAAGAATGGGATGCACTATATGATTGGGCATTAGATCTTGGAGGAACTAAAATATGGTGGATGTTAATTTGGATTGTTGTATTTATTATTTTTGGTTGGGGATACAGTGCTGGTCCAATTATTATAGTCTTTATTCTTCTTTTCTTTGCTGGTCCAGAGAATACTAAATGGGACAAAAATAAAAAATAACTATTTTTTTTTCTTTTTTTGATAATTTTGAAAATATACTAAAAATTAAAATTATTTTATCAAATTATCTCAAAGTATTACCTATGTTTTAAAAAGAACACGTATAATCATTAAAAATTGAAAAAGAAATTAAAAAAAATAAGATATTATAGTCCTTTAGGACCATTTTCATATATTTTATATGCTTCATCAACAGATGTATTATCATGAACAATTGCTCTTACTGCTTT
>CAZBEU010000263.1:0-4445 GCA_964491005.1 uncultured archaeon
CTCTCTGAAAAAAAAGCTTATAATTCCAGAATATTCATTGATTGAAACAGGGTGATAAAAATTTAATAATTAAAAAATACTCGGTATTGTAAAGGAGGGTGTTTTTTTTTTGCTGTAATTGATAAACCTTTTTAAAATATGATTTTTTTAAAGATATTTTTAATAAAAAGAAAAAAAAACTGATAAGGTTTAATTTAGGTTTAATAATTTCCAGAGTAGATTTCTTTCTTTACTAATTCTAAATCTAAATCTTCTTGTGATTTAATATCCAAACCCCAATGGCTACAAACATCTATAGCTCTCTGGGAGATAGAAGCAATATCATTTCTGGATAGAAGATCTAATTTAAATTTTCTAACACCGGCTAGTAATTGTTTTAAACCTGTTCCAAGCTTACTTTTAAAGTATGTATATACTCCTAAAGCAGATGGAGGAATTTCTTTATCTGGAAATTTTCTTTTCAGTTGGTCATATTCAACAAAAGCTTCTGCTAATGTAAGGGTATCTGGTTCTTTTTCTTTTGGAAATCCTAAAGAACTCAACATTCCACGAGTTACAGATTTTTCTTCGATCCAATCTCCAACATTTTTTGCTTTCATAGCTGCTGTTATTGGTGCACGAGCCATTGCAATACAAGTTACGTAAGGAGCACCCATTGCTAGTGATTTAAAAATTTGTGTTTCATTAGATATACCCCCCGCGATTGCTACTGTTGGGATCTTTGCATTAGGTGTTTTTTTCTTGATCATATCTAAACATCCTACTGTTAATGCCTCAAGATATGCCGTAGGAATAGAACCTTCATTCATCATACTAACCGGGCTCATTCCTGTACCTCCTCCGGCTCCATCCAATGTAAGCCCATCAACTTTTCCTTCTACCGCTAATCTTATAATCCAAGCTGTTGCGGCTGGCCGATAAGCACCTGTTTTAATAAATAAATTTTTAGCACCAGCCGATCTTAATTGGTCAATTTCTTCCAATACATCTTCAGTTGATGAAAGACCTACTCTGCTATGTCTTTCAAAGTCAGGAATTAGTCCCGCATTCCATTCTTCTATAACAGAAGGATTTGAAGGATCAGGAATTACTAAATATCCTCTTTTTTGTAATAATTGTGCTCTTTCTAAGCTACTTAATCTAACTTCTCCTCCAATTGCTTTTGCTCCTTGCCCAAATTTAATTTCTAAAGATGTACAATCCAATTTTGAAAGTACATAGTCGAAGACACCTAATCTTGTATCTTCTACATTTTTTTGAATAATGATATCCCCATGTTTTCCATCCCAGTATTCTCTATATGCATTTACGCGATATTTCATATCTTCTGTATCGACCACTTTTGGATATGTTCCTCCATTTTCGAAATGTGCATTAGGATCCATTCCTACAACATTTTCTCCAACTGTGATGCTAATACCTGCAAGAGCGGAACCCATAGCTAATCCATCCCAATTCCTTTTAGCTACATAAGTACTTCCCAATCCGGCAATAACAAATGGTAATTTTTGTGGAATTTTTCCCCATAATGTAGAAATATCTGCATTTGGAAAGATAACTGAATCTTCATGAACATTGTCGATTCCTTTGGCTCCTCTGACTTCAAATTGAATTTGAAAATCTCCAAATGAGAATCCAAAATCCTTTGGAGTTCCAGCGGTTGAATTTCCAAAATATTCTCTCATTGGATATAAAACTTCCCGACCTCTTAAAGCACTTTTACTTACCTCACAAAATACCGGACAATCATAAGTACAGATTGGACATAAACCCGATTCACATGAGTCTTCTACTCTTGTTCTTGTACCTATCATTGAAGATCTGTGAGTTACCATTGAAAATTTTGTCATACTTTTCTACCTTTTAATTTTTAATAGAACAATTTAATATTTTTCGATTTTATCATAATTTACCTTTGAAGATCTTTGGTTCATAAAGTTTCATACAAATTATGATTGTTGCTTACTATTAATTTAACATATAAATAAATAGTATTAGTTAAACGAGTATATTAGATATACCCAATATAGTAAATATAGTTTCTTTAAAATATAAAAGAATAATAAATAAGCAAAAAAAGTCCTTTATTTCAGATATTCAAACCTTTATTTTTCTTTGTAGTAATAAAATATAACTAATTATATTAGTTAATACTGAACATAAGTCTATAAATCCTGATCTATCATGAACGTTGTTCACAGAAAAAAAGGTAATATAAAAAAGTAATAACAAATATGAATTTATCATAAACTTTTTATATTTTATTTGAATATAACTTATTAGTATAAATATATTCTTATTATCTAAAATATATCTTTTATTATAATTAAAATAAAAATGGTGTAGTTGGACAATTCAAAAAGAATTAATTTTTTTTCCTGGATGTGTGATAAGTTATCGGTTACCATTTATCGAAGTATCAATTCGAAAATTATTAGATCATTTCAATATCTCTATTAAAGATGACAAGAGATTTTCATGTTGTCCTGAACCAAATGGAATCAAAAATTCAAATGAATTAGTTTATTCATTGACAGCAGCTCGTAATTTAAGTATTGCTGAATCAAAAGAGAAAGATATATTGACTCCTTGTAATGGGTGTTTTGAGACACTTAAAGGAATTAGAAGTGAAATTAAATCTAATCTGCATTTTAGAAATGAAATGAATGATTTTCTTGAAAAAATTAATTTAAATGTGAGTGGTAAAAGTGATGTTTTTCATTTAGTTGAATTTTTTCATAATCTTGGTAGTGATACAATTAAGGATAGTATAAAATTTCCTCTTAATGGATTAAGAGTTGGTGTTCATTATGGATGTCATTTTCTCCGTCCAAGCAATAAAATTCAAATGGATGATCCTATGGAACCCCATATATTTGATGCTCTAATTGAAGATCTAGGTGCTAGTAGTATTGAATACGATAGAAAAATGGATTGTTGTGGGGGAAGTTTAGATCGAGCTGGAAAAGCTGATTTTGGTTTAGAAATGGTTCATGATAAATTAGAAGCAATGAAAGATCAAAGAATTGATTGTATCGTCGTTGGTTGTCCCCAATGTTTTATTCAATTTGATCATCTTCAACAAGAATTAAAAAAATTAGATTATGTATATGATATTCCTGTTCTATATTATTCAGAATTATTATGTATTGCTTTAGGATTAGATATAAAAGATATTATAACGAAATATCATCGTACTCCAGTAGAAAAAGTATATGAAAAAATAGATTCGATTACCCGTAAAAATAATTTAATCAAAGATTATTTTGATATAGAATTTTTAAAAAAATGCTTTAAATGTGGAGCATGTAATAATGATTGCCCCGTTGCTAAAATCACAGATTTTGATCCAAATAAAATTATTGGTCAGTTATTAAATGGAGATATTGACAGTGTTATTCAAGATCCATCTATTTGGATGTGTTTAGATTGTTATGTTTGTTATGAATTATGTCCTTCAAAAGTTGGATTAGTGGAGATATTTACGAAACTTAGAAACTTAGCCAGAGAAAAAAATTTTGTTGTTAAAGGATTTAAACATGAATATGATTCTTTTAAAAAAATGGGAACAATCGCTATGTTCTCCAAAGCTGCTCGAAAAAGAGTAGGATTGGATTCAAATAAACCTGAACTTGAAGATTTAAAAAAATTATTAAATGAAATTGAAGAGGAAAAATAAGATGAACTGGGAAAATTATACTAGCTTACCTAAAATATTTCAAAACCAAAGAATATTTGATGGATGTGGTATTTCTGGTTTTCTAAATATAGATGGGAAACGTGAAAGTGGAAAAAAAGTTAGGGATATGCTATGCATCCTCCATGATCGAGAAAATGGATTAGGTGCTGGTTATGCCGGTTATGGGATATATCCTGATTATAAAGATTATTATGCACTTCATTTCTTATTTGATGACGAAAAAAGTAAAGAGAATGTATTATCTCATTTAGAAAAAGTGGGATATATAATTCTTTCCGAAGCTATACCTACAAAAATAGTACCAAATTTGGATAATCCACCTATTATTTGGAGAGTATTTTATGAACCTAAAAAGTTGAAAAACACTTCTGATGATGAACAGATAATATCACTAGTTATGAATATTAATGCTAATTTTGATGGGGCATTTGTAATGTCTTCTGGAAAAAATATGGGTGTTTTTAAAGGAAATGGTTGGTCTTATGAGATTGCAGATTATTATAAAATAGAGGATTATAAAGCTTATATGTGGCTTGCCCATAGTAGATTTCCGACAAATACTCCGGGTTGGTGGGGTGGAGCCCATCCTTTTAATCTCCTTGGTACATCCGTTGTTCATAATGGTGAAATAACCTCTTATGGTACTAATAAACGATATCTTGAATCCTTTGGTTATAAATGTACCTTATTTACTGATACTGAAGTTATTGCATATTTATTTGATTTATTAGTTAGAAGGCATAAA
>CAZBEU010000264.1:0-1530 GCA_964491005.1 uncultured archaeon
ATTGTCTTATTTTATAATATGCGTATTTAGAAGTTTAAATAAAAACAATATTTTTTTTTTCATAAAATAAGCTTTTTTTTAAGGTAAACATGATGATTTTTTTTTTCAATATATCCTAAATTGCAAGCTTGATTAAAATGAATATCAAATTTTTTATCAATTATATCTTCAAATTCAGCAAGTTTTCTAAGTTCTAACAAATTAATTTTACCCTCTTTGCTATAGTTTTCAACTAATTTAATAATTGTTTTTAAATGTTTATTTAGGTATAATTTTTTTTTTTCTTGGGCAGAATTTTGATTTTTTATTTTAATTATTTTATTTTTAAGAGTTTTTTTATTTAAATTACAAATATCTGAAAGAAAAGTAATATTATGTTTTTTTAGAGTCTTATACTGTTCACTTTCAGAGAATTTATCAATTTTATTTATAATTATATCAACTGATCTTTTTAAAAGAAATTGATTTTCCTTTTTTCTGTTTGTATTATATGTTTGCATAAAATCTGAACTAATTATCTCTGGTTCTACATTTTTAAAAGAAATAGTATTTCTTCCAATATTATCAATTAAATTTAATTGATCTGAATTGATTAGAATAGAATTCATTGTATCTTCTTTTTTTTGAGCAACTTTAAAAAAAGGAACGTCAATTGTATTGTCAGCTATTAATATATAACACCTACCATTGGAATGTCGACCTGTTCGTCCTCTCCTTTGAATATATCTTATTTCAGATGGTACAGGTTCATAAAAAATAATTGTTTTTACATTTGGAATGTCTAATCCTTCTTCTGCAATTGAAGTTGCTGTTAAGATATTTATTTTACCTTTTCGAAAATCATTTAATATTCGTATTTGTTCTTTTTGTGAATATCCAATATCATCAATTTTTGATGATTGACCTATAAATTTTTCTGCAATCAATTGATTTCGAAAACGAGAATTAATTTTATTTTTTAATATTTCAGCTATTTCTCTATATTGTGTAAAGATTATAATTTGGGTATTGGAATATTCTTTTATTTCATTTTCTATTATGAGAATTGTTTTTTCTATTTTTGGATGAATTAATTTTTGAGTATCGATACTATTAATAATCGAATGAATTAAATTTAAATGTTCAGAGTTTAAAATACGTTTTGCAGAGAGATTATCTTGCTCAGCTCTATATTTTATTTTTTCAATATAATTCTTAAACATAGATATTTCTTGAGTTTCTAAAATATCTTTTAGATGAAGAACTGAGATACAACTTGAACAATATGAATATATCGAATGGATGTTTAATTTTTTTTCTTTTACTATATCAATTATCTTTGGTTCTTTAAAATAGAGGTGTTCTTCAAATTCTATTTCATCAAAATATCCATTATTTGATAAATCTTGATATTTCAAAGAAAAAGTTAAATCTTCAGCAATTTTTAAAAAGTCAAGTTTGGAATAGTATCTTTTTTGTGGATCTAAGAGAGTTCTTTCAATAAAAAAATTAAGGAATTTATTAAAGAGATCTTCTAAGATTTTTGCTAAT
>CAZBEU010000265.1:0-10302 GCA_964491005.1 uncultured archaeon
GACACCCTCTATCCCCTATCCATTTGGATTTAGGGACTTCTTTTTGTAAAATATTTATTGACGCATTCACATCAGCATTGAAGGAAGGGTGATTAATTTATTATAACCTAAATCAATGTGTTGTAGTGATGTAAGATTTCCAATATCTTCTGGAAGTTCTACCAGAAAATTAAAACCTAATCTTAATTCAACTAAAAAATTTAGATTGATAATTGATTTTGGAAGTTCTATCAATTGATTACTATCTAATCTGAGACTTTTAAGATTAATTAACTTTCCAATAGCATCTGGAAGTGCAGTTAATTTGTTATTAGCTAAATTAAATTTATGTAATGAATTTAGGTTTCCAATAGTTTTTGGAAGTTCAGCTATTTTATTATTATATAAGTTTAAATTTTGTAATGTAGTTAGGCTACCAATAGTTTCTGGAAGTTCAATTAATTTATTATTAGATAAAATAAGGTTTTCAAATGAAGATAATTTGTAGAATCCTATTATTTCAGATAAATTGTGTATTTCTCTTCTAGAAAGATTTAATATTTTATAAACAATAGGAATTTTCTTTTTTTTATATTCTACAAAATCATCAAATAGAATTACCATTTCTTCTTTAGATAGGTAATCTAAATAATTATTTTCTATTAAATAATTAATAACAGAAACATATCTGCTAGAAATTCTATTAATTATTTCTTCTTTAAATACTTTTTTTGCTAGTGGATCTCTTTTCTCTGTTAATTTTCTAAGTAGAGCAAAAGCAAGAATCGAATCCAGTAATCTTGAATTATAATCTTGTTCATATCATACTTGAAAGTTTGAACAATGTCCCCAAAATTCGATTTCAGGATCTAACACTAGATCTTTATATCCATGATATTCAAAAGGAGCGTCTAATCTATCTCTAGCTTCATCAACTGATTCTATATCCTTTAGTGATGTAATTGTTTTTATTGGAAAATTCAATAGGAGGTAAAAACATGAATTAAATAATTTTCCGTCTATATAAATATTAGTTCTATTTTTTTCTAATTTCAATGAGAGATATTTATTAACAAGGAATTCTTTTATATTTTTTGTTAAAATAATTTCACTATATTAATAAGTTTTTCTTTGGTTTAAATAAATAGGCTCCTTAATTTTAAATAAGATTTAAATTAAGTTAATTTCCTCCTACATTGAGATATATGAACACAATTTAATCAAATACAAATACCCTTTCATTTAAGAATTGTGATGAAAGTTGTTAAAAATTGAAAATTTATACATACATATCCTTAACAATTAGAAAAAACAATTTATGTCTTTTCATTCATAATCAAGAATATAGGTATATTGAGTTAGATTGAATTTTACAGTTTTTCAATTTATTAAATTATCATAGAACATAGAGAAAATAGTCTTATCTATTATCATAAGAGGATTTAAATATCCTAATTAGCATTTTTTTATTGAAATGAACGAACTTAAGCATTTCTTTGCTTATGAGTTAGAGGACAATGGAGAAAAGAGAGAAATAGATCTTTCTGATGATAAGCTGGCTAAGATTCTTAGGCCTGATCAAGTCCTAGTGCTTATTCGAGAGGATCTACGAAGGATTTTCATTTGGAAAGGGGCTAAATCTTCAGTAAAAAAAAGATTTATAAGTTCTTCAGCAGCTAGAATCTTACAAAAAGAATTAATGGAAGATCCTCATTTTCATATATGCAAAATAATATCTGTAGATCAAGGAGATGAGGTTCAAGAATTCCTTGATGCTTTTAATATTGAGTCAATGGAAGTAATAGAAAGATTAGCTGATATGAGATATGTTCGCAACCAGGACAGAATGAAAATCTCAAAAGAGGAAATATTTCCAAAGGAAAGAGAGTATAAAATTAATGAACACTTAGTATTAAAATTAATTAAAGGCAAGACAGAAATCTATATTGATGAGGAACCGTTCCATCAATGTAAATATCTCCTCTTAAATCTAACTCAAAAAGATTTTACTAAGTTTGAACATATTGATTCGATTGATGAGGCTTTCGAGATATATAATAAAATGGATAAAAATCATGAAAGAGAGCATAATCTAATTGATCCTGAATCTGAATTTATCGGTCATTGTTCTAATCTCCAAGCATGGTATGAATATGATTATGATCTCAGAATTCTTCATAGTAGTTTGTCTATCCCATTATTAAAAAAATTAGCGTTCTTGGGGGATAAAAAGGCCATTATTCGATTGAAAGAGAGTATTGCAACCAGAATTGCATCAAAAAACTACAATTCCATCATATTTTATTTAAATGAAAAATATCTTAGACTATTTTCTAACGAAGAATTAGAAGTAATATTTGAAGATTGGCTTGATAAAAAAGTGAATTTTGCCCCTATGGAAAAAAGAAGATTATGGTATCCTCTTCTTAAAGAAATGATTGAAAGAGGGATTTCAAAAGCTCGAAAAATTATCAAGAAAGAGATTATTTTCTATCTTAAAGAAAATAATTTTGAAGCTTATCGATATTTATTACGAAAAGATTTTTCCCAACTTCTTACATTAAAGGAACTTGAGGAGGTTTATGATCTCATTCCAATGAAAGATAAAGTTGCTTTAAGAAATGTTGAACGCCTAATTCTAAATATTAACCTTAGAAAGAGAAGAGATTCAAAAGAGAATTAATGAAGGATATATAAGTATGTTTATTATTATTTTAGGTAATCTATTACCTTACCACTTTGAGTTATTTCATAATAGATTTCATTATTTTCCTCGATCTTGTTAACACAAAAAGCCTTTGTTAAATAATCTATGTTGTAATTAAAAGAAAATTCATCATTAATGATTTTCTCATTGATTAAAATTTCCAATAGATTATTTTTTAAAATTCTTTTATTTTTATTTATGATTTTTAAAATTTCTCTTCTTATTGGATGGTTAATCGCCTTTAAATATAACTCATGCAAGTATTTTGTTCCTTCTAATGTTTTACTAAATTCATCTATTGATTTATAATTTTTAAAATCATATTCATCTGGCATGCAAAAATATAATTAATATCTAAAGAAAAATATCTTTATAAAATTATTAATAAAATCAAAAGTTTAAACGACCAGAGTACATATATTTCGTTCGATCGCATGTTTTTTATACTAAAATATACTTTAATTAAAATTCTTTTTCTTTAAATCTTTCATAGATCACTTATTATTATATCAAATTATTTACATTCCTATTTAAAAAAAATAGATATAATAATTTGGATTACATTATTTTATCTATAACAATCTAAATTATAACATAAAGACAAACAAATCTAAATGAATATTTACGAAGCGGGAATTATAATTGGAGGAATTCCTATTATTGTTTCTAATTATATTAATCCAAATGAGGATGATATCGATCAAATTCAAAAAGGTGCTCTCCTTTCATGTATTTTAGATTTTGCTGATCTCTTTATATCTCCAATAGAATATTTTGAAAGTGATAGATTTATTTTTATTTTCCACAAAGGAGATATTAAAACAATAGATATGGAAGATTCAGACTTGTATGTTTATCTTATTCTCTCTAAATACTATAAATTTCGCAAGGATCTTAAGAAAAAATATTTTCCAGTGTTAAAAATCTTATTAAATGAGTTTATTAATAGATATAATGGATTTAATTTTTCTTTTGCCTATTTATTTGTGGATTTTAGAAATGATATTGATAAATTGATAACATATTCGATGCAAACTCCAAGACGTAGAAAAAAGTTAATGAAAAATTATTTTAAACTTAAAAATAAAAAATATATAGTTGTATAAAGACCTATTTTTAACAAAAAGATAATGATTCTAATTTTACTAAGATTTTTTATCAATTCTTGAAGGAAGATAACCAAAATGTTTTTCTATTAAAAAATGAGCATCTTTAAAATTTTTAAGATCTCCGTACCAATTTTCCAAAACATTCTGATATTTTTTTTGAAATTCAAATGCAAAATTATTTAAACATTTATTTAGAAATTTTGATGTTTTGCTCACGATTAGACCAAATATGAGATGTTCTGTTCCTGTAATCAAAAAAACACCTTTTTTATACGAAATATGATCTAGCTCCCCTTGATTTATAAGTTCAATGCCCATCTTATTTATTATACTCATTAGTCCTCCAAGTAAATCATCACTAATATTTGAAGATTCCCATATATGAGAATAAATATCTATTCCTGACTCTTTTAAAATTACTATTAATCGATATGTTTTAAAAGGTAAAATATAAAGAATTTTTGGTTCTTTAATTACAATGTTAATTACTATTATCATTCCAGAAAAAGTAAAAAAAATAGATAATGGAACTAGAATAATCTGTTGTAAAAATACGAAAACTGCTCCAATTAAAAATAATATAGCAGAGGTTATCAATCGCTTAGAATATTTTTCCAATTCTTTTGGAGAATGCAATGAAGATTTAAATATCCAATATAGAATTGACAATACAAAAATAAACATTAAAAGATAAAATATAATTGAAAAGTACCCATTCCTTTTTAATGATGGAAAACCATAACTATTAAAAATACCAACTGCATCGTCTTGAAAGGATGTTATAATTAGTAATGTTCCAATAATACTTATTGAGGCTAATTTTATCGCTGTATACCATTCTTGTAAAGTATAATCAATAAAAAAGAGTATAAAAAAAACACTAAAAAACAACATATATGCTGTTGATATATAAAGATTTTTATCCATAAATAACACAGCTAGACTATTATTAAAGAAGTTCAAAGTGAAGAACAAAATAGAGAGAGATAATAATGATAATGCAACCTTCTTTTTTTTTATTGTTGTATAAATTAAAACTACAAATATTATAGCACATATAATTGAACATATAAGATATATATAGAATTCGACAGTAATGTTTAAACCCATAAAAGATAACTCAACTAAAAATAGTTTTATTTAATTTATAGAAAAAAAAAAGATTATATAAATATAGACTATAGTTTAATTGTATATAATAAATCATAAAAATGAAAAAAATAACAATATTCTCTGAAAAGAGATAAAAAAAAAAGAATTATTATTGTGATTTTGGAATAAATGGTATTATTAGAGCAGCAAGGGCTTTAATATCTCTATTCTGAGTATAAACAGTACCTGGACCTGTATATCTAATTACAAATCCTTCTCCCCCTAAGATAAAGCTTTTTCTTCCTCCAACTTTACTAATTTTATGTTCCATATTTGCTGAATATGCCATCATAATACTTGTATCTACTACAAACTCTTTGCCTGGTGCTATCTCATGTCTTTCAACCATACCATATCCTCCAAACCATACATCTCCCTCTGTTTCTTGTGCTGTAACTGTTGTCTGAAAGAGTCCTTCTCCCCCTATCCATTGTCTACCTGATGCTGTAGTTGAAACTACTATACCAGTTGTACTACAAATATATCCATCTCTACTAAGAATCCATTGTTCTCCTTGTTTAAGATGTAAATGGACAATATCCCCTGGTACTCCATGTGAGAAAATAACAGTTCCTGGGTCAGATCCTTCTGGTATTGTGAAATAATTTTGAAACATTGATTCTCCACTTAATTTTCTCTTTAATCCTTTCATTATTCCTCCTGAGGATTTGGTTGTCATTTGAATATGACCATCCATATATATCATAGCACCTCCCTCAGCTACAATTTCATCTCCAGGTTTCTCAAGTGTAATAGCAACATGAGCAAAAGAGGGACTTCCTTTAATTTCATATTTTAAAATTGATTCTTCCTTCATCATTTTGATTTTCCTTATTATGGATATTTAAGATTTTAATAATAAATCTAATTGAATAATTAATAAAGCTTATGACAAAATTAATTAGGGTTTATTATTTTGCGTATTTATGAGTTGAGCTCCCAATATAAAAAAAAAAAAGAAAATTATTCTCCTGGTAATATCTTAGAGAGTTTACACTTATTAAGTCTTCTTCGACCTTCTACTTCATCAGTTATATACATTTTTACCGTTATCAATAGTCCACCTTGTCTTACTTTTTGAAGAATAAAATAGGTTTTTCCTGCTTCAATTTCCATAGGTAATTCATGACCCCCTTTTCTGAAGTTTGAAGCTATCATATAACTTCCTGGATCAACTACTGCATAGAGAAAATTCTTTCCTTTTGTCGAACCAATATATTTCCCATTAATAAACACTTGAAATTTCGCCATTTTATTTTGGGATTTTGATCGTATAATATAAATCAATGCTTTTCCCTCAGGAGGGGCCATATTTTTAAGATCTTGATCACTCAAATTTTTAAATCACTCGTTTTTATATTATTATGAAAAAGTAATTTGAATATATATGTTTTAACAAACCTATATAAAAACTTTTCAAAAAATATTATATTGAATATTAAAATTGAAACATAATTTTATTTTATCAATAATTATGATAATTATTTATCAAACTTCAAATGATTAAATAAAAAAAAAACTATTCTTCTGGTAATATCTTAGAGAATTTACATTTATTAAGTCTAGTTCTACCTTCTACTTCATCAGTAAGATACATTTTCACTCTTGCTGCTACAACTCCTACTCTTACTTTCTGAAGGATGAAATAGGTTTTTCCAGCTTCTACATCAATCTCAATTTCATGTTTGTTTTCAAATGATTTTGAAAGAACAACATAATGTCCTGGATCTACTATTGCATAGAGAAAATTTTTACCTTTGGTTGCACCAATATAATTTTCATTAAAATATACATGAAATTTAATAAGAAATCCTGCTTTCTTTGATCTAACTATATAAACTAATGCTTTTCCTTCAGGAGGGGTCATCTTTTTAAGATTTTGATTACTCAAATTATCACATCACTTTTTTTTTCTTATTATGAAAAATTAATTTTAATATATATGTTTTAATAAACCAATATTTAAATCTTATTTAATTACTTTTTACCAAATCATAAAATTCAGTTTTATATTATATATCCTAATAGATTTAATAATTATATCTCACATTGAATAGTATATAATAAAGAGGTTTTCACATGGAAAATAAATCAAATAAAGTTTATTTATATTCAACCCTTTTACTAATGCTAATTATTCCTATTGTTTCTCTTGTGATTAATATTTTAATTTTAGATAATAACTACAATATTTTTTTTTTGATTGGAAAATGGTTTATTTTTTGGTCTATTGGGATACGTCTTTTTACAGCAGGAGTAAAACAAGTAATAAAACTTGAGTTTACAGCCAAATCAATATTTCATTTTAAAACAACTGAAAGTTATTTGATAATTAGAGAATTAGGCTTTGCAAATATATGCATGGGGTTAATTGGGATTATTTCCCTTTTTCTTGAACAGTGGCGAATAGTAATAGCAATTTCTGGTGGTCTTTTTTTTGGATTTGCAGGAATCCATCATATGATTGTGAAACCAATTAGTTCTAATGAAAAAATTGCAATGATATCAAATATTTTTATATTTATCCTTATGATAGTTTATTTAATCAGTCTGTTATGATTAATGATAAATAAATTTAGATTAATGAATATTTATAAGGAGATTCGACCTTGAAATAATAACAAAACTGCCTATATTGTTATTATTAATATTATTTTTAAATTGTATTATAATTTGTTGTTGTTAACAATTTTATAATCTGTATAAAAATCAACTCGCAATCTCAAAAGTAGAAATTTCTCATATTCATAAATGAATTTTCTTAAAATTATATAGACATCCTACATTACGAATGTTATAAGAATAATGAAAAAAATCTATTTAGTAGATTATGATTCATGTAATCTACGATTCTGTGGTCGTCAATGTATAAAAAAATGTCCTATAACTATTAGTAATAAAAAAAATAAATCTCATATTAAAAAGCAAGAAGTTCCAATTTGGGTTCAGAAATCCACAAATCAAATTAAAATAAAGGAAGAACGATGTTTAAAATGCGGGATATGTGCTAATGTTTGTCCAACAAAAGCGATATATGTAAAAAATATTTTAGAAGAACCTATTAATTTAATTCCTACTCACAAATATCATGAAAGAGATCAAAAAGAAGGCTTTCGGTTATATAATTTACCTACGCTAGTATCCGGTAAGGTTACCGGATTATGTGGTCCAAATGGAATAGGAAAAACAACCGTATTGAATATCATTTCGGGTAATTTGAAACCGAATTTTGGAAATACTAGCTTTGAGGAAGATAAGATATCTTGGCAAGATATTATCCCTAAACTTAGAGAAACAGAAATGAGAAATCATTTTACTCTACTTTCTCAAAATGATAGAAAAATTGCTTATAAACAACAGGTTTTACGAATACTATTTGAAAAATATAAAGATATCTGTGTTTCAGATATATTAAATTCTGAAAATGAAGTTACAGAACATTTCTTTAAAAAAATAAAAGACTATTTGGATATTGAGGCAATTTCAGATAGATATTTGGAAGAATGTTCTGGAGGAGAATTACAGAGATTTACTATAGCATCTGTACTTATTAAAGAAGCAGATATTTACATCATTGATGAGCCCTGCACATTTTTAGATGTCCAAAAACGTATAAAGCTCGCTCAATTGCTCCAAGATCGTTCTAAAGGTTTTGATAAAGAGAGACCATGTTCAATTTTAGTTGTTGAGCATGATCTCGCAATATTGGACTATATTTCAGATATTATTCAATTATTTTATGGAGTTCCGCATAAATTTGGAATCATCTCCAATCCTATGACAACTAAAAAAGGTATTAATGCATATTTAGATGGATATTTAAAATCAGAAAATATTGAATTTAGAGAAACAAAATATGGTTTTAGACATTCAACAACTGGTCGAACTTGGAGTAATGCTAAAATATTTGCAGAATATGAAGATATATCAAAAACTTTTGAATCCTTTCATTTGGAAGTAAATTCAGGTGTAATCTACGCTTCTGAGATTCTTGGTATTGTGGGAGAAAATGGTTGTGGTAAATCCACATTTGCTAAAATATTAGCTGGAAAGCTTAAACCAGATAATAGTTCCAAATTTAAAGGAATAAATGCGATAGTCTCATATAAACCTCAATATATAACTCAAGATACATCAAAATCTGTCAGAGATTTTATAATTGAATATTCCCAAAATTATAATTTTTCAGAAGAAATTATGAGAATTTTATATAGACCTCTGGGAGTAAATAAATTATTTAATGAATCTATATCTAAATTATCTGGTGGAGAATTGCAGAGAGTATATATTTGTGCTTGCCTAGCAAAAAAAGCAGACTTATACATTTTAGATGAACCTTCTGCTTATTTAGATATAGAAGAACGAATCCATATTGGACAGATCATAAGAACAATAACAAAAAGAAATAACGCTGTTTCTATTTGTATTGAACATGATATACAAATTGCTGATACTCTAATCGATCGATTACTTCTATTTTCGGGAAAACCGGGTATTTATGGAAAAACATTTGGACCACTATTAAAGAAAGAAGGAATGAATAAATTTTTGAAATCGATTGATGTTTCTTTTCGTCGAGATCCTAAAAATGGAAGAGCAAGACTAAATAAAAAAGGTTCACAACTTGATAAAAATCAACAAGCTAGTGGACAATTATGGGGAATTAACAATTAAATTAGATGTTAAATTCTAAAAAAAGAGTATTATATTGAATATATTAAAATTTATAATAAATAGAAGAGATCATATATATATTACTATATGAAATAAAAATAGAAACTTATGATAGGGAAAAGAAATTTATTATTATTATCAACATTTAGCATTATTTTAATTGGAACAACCAGTATTTTATTGATATCCTTTCTTAATTCTCCAAATCCATATAATGGTCCGAATAGAACACCAGTTCTAACTTTATATAGCCCTTCTTCTTTAACAACAATAGAAGAATCTGAATTATTACAATTATATGTAAATGTTTCTGATCCAGATGGAGATCTTCTATCTTATGAATGGGAATTGAATGATACTTATATTGATTGTGATTTAAACATCTATAATTTTATTCCAAGCGTGTCTTCTGCAGGTATACATACATTTCATGTTAATATTTCTGATGGAGAGTATTTTGTGGAACATTCTTGGATTATTACTGTAAAAGATATACCACATATGGTTAAAGATATTTTTTCCGGTTGGGATCATTCATATCCTAAAGAATTGAGTATATTAAATGGAATTCTTTATTTTTTTGCAAATGATGGTCAAAATGGAAGAGAACTATGGAGATCAAATGGTACATTAGAAGGTACTTATATGTTGAAAGATATTAATCCAACGGGTTCATCAATT
>CAZBEU010000266.1:0-5633 GCA_964491005.1 uncultured archaeon
ATACATTTTCATTTAAAATAAATAAACTAAATAACGCTTTATTTACAAAACTAACTGGAGCTTGTGCTAAATTAAAATGGTATCAAAAAATGTATTTACATATTTTATCTTGGTTTAAAAATAAATAATTAATATATTTAGGATTTGTAACTATTTTGGATCCCCCAAGAGAAGGTGTCAATGATTCAGTATTACAATGTCGTAATGCTGGTGTTGATGTAATTATGATTACAGGTGATTCCACAATAACAGCAAAAGCGATAGGAAGTCAAATTTCAATTATGAATACTATTGAGGATAAAGTAGCTGAAGGAAAAGATGTTAATAATATTGATTCATTTGACGAATTTAGAAAAATCAAAGTTTTTGCCAGAGTATCTCCAAAACATAAAGAAGATATAATAAAACGTTATCAAGAAAAGAAAAAAGTAGTAGCAATGACGGGAGATGGAGTTAATGATACTTTAGCATTGAATATGGCTGATTGTGGAATAGCGATGGGAGTCCAAGGAACTGATGTTGCAAAAGAAGCATCAGATATGATTATTTCAGATGATTCATTTACATCTATTGTTAAAGGAATTCATCAAGGTAGAGGAATTTTTGCTAAAATTCGTGCCATTGTATTTTTCTTTATATGCATAAATGTTTTTGAGGGACTGGTTCAATTTATCTTAGCAGTTATATTAGACCTTCCCTATTGGGTAGATCCAAAATCACCGTTCTATTGGCAATGGATTTTCTTAACTATCACATTGCATATACTACCTGGGTTTGTTTTAACTTTTGATACTATTTCTGATGATGTTATGAAAGAGAACCCAAGAGATTCTGAAGAGATTCTAAGTAAAAGAACATTAATTTTAATGATTTCATTTGGAGTACTCTTATCTATCTGTATGATATTAACATATTTCTTATGCTATACTGAAATATATCCTGTAACATATGAAAATTATGCATTTGGAGAAGCTTCAGGATATTTTGATCCCGCATTTTATAAGGAAACAAAAGCACTGACTATGCTAATGCTTACTTTATTTTTCTGTGAAAATCTTCTCGTTTGGCAAATAAGAAGACCAAATAAATCGATATTTAAAAGTATAAAAGAAGATAGAACAAAATTTATGATCTTTACCCCATTATTTTTATTTTTAATATTTGCTGTATTGATGTATATTCCAAATATTCAATTAGAATTGAATGATTGGGGCTTTCCTTTTAGATTTATGTTATTAACAGGAATGGATTGGCTTGTGTGTATCTCAATTTCACTTATATGTATTTTAGGTTTTGAATTAATAAAATATATCGCCAGAAGGAAAGATATTGTATTTTAAATATTTTTTATAACTTTTTTTATTTTTTTGCTAATTTTCTTTTAAAAAAAATGCTATTATTTAAATCCTTGACAGAAAGAATTAAAATTTACCCTTAAGACTTCAAGGTTATATCCCCCTTCTAATACTGCAAATCTTCTCCCATTTGATAATTTATTAGAGAATTTTTTAAGCAATTTTCCAATTTTATTATAATCTTTTGGGAATAATAGACCACCCCAATCTTCTTTTCCCAGATCAAAACCAGTACTTACAGCAATTATATCAATGTTATCTAATTTATTCAAATATTCTTTAATTTCATATAAATACATATCTTTATTATTAGAATTTGGATTTAAAATTTTTGTTCTAAATATTTTTTCTTTTTTCAATATATTTACTGTTCCATCACCAAAATGAAAGCTGATTTTATTTTTTTTTCATAGAAAAGCTTTAATAGTGCTATAGTAATATTATTAAAATAACAAAAACCCCAACAAGAATCTGAGGATGCATAATGACCAGGAGGCCTAATAACTGCAAAACTAGGATGAGCTTTAAAAGCTTCCTCAGCAGCTTTAATTGCGCCTCCAACAGAGAAAGATGCTAGTTTATATAACAAAAGATTTTTCTTATAATAATTCAGATGTTTTTTTGTATGTGCTCTAAGAATATCCTCTTCTTTTGCAGATTCGGGTTTAATAATTTCATAATCATTTAGATTATCTTTAATTATTTTTAAAATACTATCTAATCTTCCTTTTTCAGCAGCAGGATCGAGGGCATAATCTGAATTAAGAAAAACATCATCAAATATAACCTTCATATATTCAATAAGATTGAATAATTGTTAATAAAAAATTCTGAAATCGAAATAATTATTATTGTTAAAAATTAATTGGCTTGCATAAAATTATTTTGAGTTTAAGATTCATAAATTCACCTGTAGGAGCTGGTTTTATTAAACATGCAGTATCAGCCCCACTTCCAGTACCCGCTATGCATATAATATCATTATCTAAAGTGGATATTAACCCATTATCAGCAACCATTGATGCAATTTCAATACAAACTTTAATTCCTTGACCGAATTGTTCCCTAATCACTTTAGCTAGCAAATCGACAAAGATCCAAGGTTGCTTATTAATTCTTAAACCACGTTCAATACCACTCATAGAATGAGTACATGAAAGAAATTTTACACCTTTTTCTATCATATCATTCTTAAGGTTCTCATCAAATTCTTGTCTGATTGAATTCCCAGCAAAATAATAAGAATGGGTAACAATTATTAAATTAAAATCCTTTATATTAAATTTGTTAAAAGCTAATTTTGCTGTTGTTCCTTTAGTGCTAGCTACTACTATGTCTCTAATTTTATTTTCTTTTGCATATTTTAGCACAATATCCAGAGTTTTTTCTGTATTATTGGAACCTCTTTTTTGATAATATACAGTCTCTATTCTTATATCTTCCATATTATACAATAACTATTTTTTTGTATTTAATCATAACTAATATGCTAAAAATATCTATTTTTTAATTAATAAATTGTTGAAATAAAATTCATAATTACTGTTTTCTAAATTATTTCAATATATTTTTTCATAAGAAAAGATAATATTATATTATAATGACAATTAATTATATTTTAAAAATCAATTAAAAATTATACATATATGCTCAAACAAGTATATATCTAAAAAAAACTACACGGTGAAAATAAAAATGCCTAAAAATAAGGATGAGAATGCTGTCTTTATTGGTCGAAGACCAACTATGAATTATGTAATGGCTGCTATGATGATTTTAAACAAGGGTGAAGAAGCTACTATAAAAGCACGAGGAAAAGCAATTTCATATGCGGTAGATGTATGTGAAATATTGAAAAATCGATTTCTCAAGGGAACTGAATATGGTGAGATTCGAATTTCAACTGAATCTCTAAAAAATGAAAATGGTTCTACAAATAACGTTAGTTCAATAGAAATAGTACTTAATCCACCAAAATAACAAAATTATCTTATTAACACAGTTATATCAAATCGTAGTTCTTTTAATTTTTCTTTCTTTTTTTATTTAAATAAAAAGATAGAAAAATTTAAATTAAAAAAATTATGTATATTCTTCAAGAGCTCCTTTTTTATTAATTGAAATAAATAAATGTAAAACAATTAGGTATACTAAAAATGCCTGAAAGTAATGATATTTTATATGATATAAATAGTGTATTTATACCTTGTAGGACAATATTAGAAATGGAGGTATTAACTTCTTTACTTTTAGAAAGTAAAAACTATAATTTATTAAAAGATATTCCCACTAGTCATCCTACTAGCCAAGATCTTATTAAATTATACAATGTTGCCGGTATCGAACCTTTAGAGAGAATTTTAAAACATTTTGTTGATGTCATAATAGAAAAATTAAAACCAATTGTTATGTATCAGAGGAATTTTCATGATAGATTTAGAATGGGTAATGTTATAGCTAATTCAAAAACAAGACTTTGTTTATTATTAGCATTACATAGATTAAAACTGAAGTTTTTAATTATGAAAGATTTTTTAGACAAATTCGAAAGAGATAAATATAGTCTAATTAAATTTCAAAAATCAGATAATATCAATTTAGATTTTATAGAAGTTTTTTATGATTATTATTATGATAAGAATAGAATGAATCTAAAACTAATGCTTTCCTCTAAAAGAACCTCTGAACGAGTAAATAAACTCTTAGATACCTCAAAATCTATAACAAACGATGATATATTTAACGCTATTACTTTTAAAAAGATTTCTGATAATAATGTTAGAATAAAATTTATAATGAGAGAAATCAAAGCTTCATTATTTTTATGTAAGATGATGTTTGCAAAAATGGACGTTTATCATCCATTTTCAATAGGAAAACAATTAGATGTTGATTATGAAGAAATGATGATTAGTCAAGATTTTATTCCTATATTATTACCAGCAATAAATAAATGTATGCGTGAGAAAAATTTTGACCAATTAGATCAATGCTTAAAAGCATTTAATTTCATGTTAAATAACACATTAGATGGCATAAATTATGCTATTGAAATAGCAAGTGCAGGGCAAATTAATTTAGAACAAAATGAAGTTATTTTTACTACAGGAAATATCTTTAATTTATAGTATTTTAATAAAATTTTATTTTTATTTTTTTATTTCTTTTTAATTATATCTTATCAATACAAATCAATTGTTTTATAAATTTCTTTCGCGATTGCAGTAAACATTTTTTTTACATTATCACCTGTTAGAGCAGACGTTTCTACATATTTTAGATTTAAATCATTGGCTAATTCAATTGCCGCTTCTTTATCTATTTCTCTTTTATCATCAAGATCATTTTTATTACCCAAAAGAAAACCTATAATTTTAAATCGCCCTTTAAGATTATTTTCTATATCTTTATACCAACTTCTAATACTTTCAAAAGATTTTTTATTTGATAGATCAAAAACTAATAAAACTCCTTCAGCGCCTTGATAAAAGTGTATTCGCATTTTACTAAATTTGGATTGACCAGCGATATCCCATAAAACTAATTTGATAATCTTCCCATCAACTTTTAAGGCTTTTTGAGTAACATTCACTCCTAAAGTGGGGATATATGTTCGAGTAAATGCATTATTTGTAAATCTTAAGATAGTTGATGTTTTTCCTACCCTTGGATCTCCACAGACAACAATTTTAAATTTGTAATCTATAACTTCATCTCTTAAATCATCCAATGATGGAAATTCTTCAGAAGGATCTCTTATAAGTTCTTTATCTCTAAGATCTTGTAATGTAAATTTGATTTTCTCAGAAAGATTATTAATTTGTTCTTTTAATTTATTTTGATCTGTTTTTATCAATTCTATATTAATGATATTGCTGATAATATCGTTAAATATAGATTCTAAATATTGCCTTGCTTTATAAAAGATTAAATCATCAGCTTCATGGAATAATAATATTAAAGCCGATCTTCCAAAGTTTCCTCTTCTTGATTTATCTGTCCATTTTAGAAATTTAATCATACCTTTTAAATTTCTTGAAGGAAATGGTAAGGTTATTAATTCTTTTGGAATATAACTTTCTTCACCTGTTAATAATGAGACTGCTTTAATACCACATAATATTCTTAATTGTTCATCCAAATCAGAAGGAGTCCATACTAAGGGATTTGTACCTTTAATATCATGAAATTCAATATAAATTAATCCCTTTATTAACCCTTCAATCATTTTTACGTCTCACTTTAACAAAGTTAGTTTGTATTTACAAAATAAATATT
>CAZBEU010000267.1:0-1833 GCA_964491005.1 uncultured archaeon
CTCTCTTCGAGATTTAATATTTTCAAATATTCATATCCTAATACTAAATCTTGTGTAATATCAATATCAAATCCCGCTCTAAAAGAATCATAAACAACATACTTTTTCCAATTATTTTTCTTAATTTCGTTAGATAAAGCAAAAAATGAAGGAATATTAGGATCTGAAAAGATGTTAGAGATTATATTTGGAGGATTTCTTCCCAAAATGGATATACCGGCAGAATTAATCGCAGGACAAACAACTATTTGGTTATTATATAATAAATTATTAATTTCTACTAAATTATTCTTGGTTATTAAAATAAGATCTAAAAAAATAAGAATTGTTTTATTTGCGTCGTATTTTTTAATAGCAATAGTATTTATCTCTTGAAGAGTTTTATCAAATAGTTTAGATCTTGATTTGAATTTTTCTCTTATACCAACTAAACCATAATCTAATGCTAATTCAAGAATTTCATTATCACTACTATAAATAAGAATATTTTCAAAACACTTAATTTCTGATAGTTTTTTACATAAATCCAAAAACATTGAGATAGTGAAATCTTTCAATTGATTCTCTGAAAAATAATTTTTAAGACGAGATTTCGAGCGAATTAAAGGGGAAATTGGAAGCAGTAATGTACTCATTTTTATTAAAGAGAAAAATGATAAGAATTAATTAAGCCAAATTATTCAAAACTTTAATAGATATGGATTCAAAAGCTTTTGTTACATTTTCATTTGTTTTTGCTGAAGTTTCATAAAATTCAACATTATAATCATTAATTTTTGTTTTTATTCGCTCTTCACTAATTATTCTTCCCTCAGATAAGTCTATTTTATTTCCTACAATAATAAAAGGAATTTCTCCACTAAGCTCTCTAAGTTTAGAAATCCAGAATTCTAAATTATTAAAAGAGTCTTCTTCTACAAGATTAAATACTACAATTGCTCCAACCGCATCTAAAAAATAATATTCATTAGCGAATAATTTATCTTGTTGTCCACCAATATCCCAAAAATATATCTTTAATCCTTTATTTGCGACCTTTTCTTTAAGTTCATCATCTAGCTTATCTAATTTATCTATAATATTAGTTAAATCCACCTCAGTAACTAAGAAATTAGCCCCGACTGTTGGAAGATATTCATCTGGAAATTTATCATCGATATATCTATTTAATAGGGAAGTTTTACCAACTGCTGGGTCTCCCAGTAAAACTACTTTACCACGATAGCTCATTTATTATTCCCTTTTATTTTTATCTTATGTATTGTTATTATTTCTAATAAATAAAATTTTTTTTTTTATCAAATATCTGGTTTAACTGTAAGTTTTATCTCTTTGCATTCAGAACTGATGAAATGACGGAATAAATGTCTATAATTTTGTTCTAACATATTCTCATTCTCCAGCAGTCAATATCTTTACGAAAGAATTCATTACTATATAATTACTACTTAAGGTGAGTACCTAAAGGCAATTTTAAATCGATTTTATAATAATTTTAAATGTAATATAATTATTTTCTCTACAAAATTATATTAATATATATAACAATAACCAAAATCAAATAAATAAATTTTATTAATTGAAAAAAAGAATCTTTATATCCATAGTATTTGTCAATTTTTTAAAATAGGAAAAAGAGATTAAAAATATAAAAATAAAATAATTACTGATAAAATAACTTATTAGCTTCGAAACAAATCTTTTTTAAAAATACAGAAGATAATAATATAAATGAGAAAATTAAATTTCAGTAAATTTGAAATTATAATTTTTCTAAAAAGCCATTTTCTAATAAGGTATTTCTAATCCAATCATCATATTGTATCCATCCAA
>CAZBEU010000268.1:0-1574 GCA_964491005.1 uncultured archaeon
AAATAATAAAATATTTAAAGTTAATTCAGAAATAAAAATACCCAAAAATTACAATAGATTTAAAGGATTGATGGCTAAGCTCTTAATCAAAAATAAAATTGAATCAAATACTATTCCTCTTATTTCTCCAGTTGTAGGTGATTTAAATGATTTGATTAAACAACAACTAAATTCTAAAATTATAATCCTTACTCATAAAGGAAAATTAATAAGAGAATATCAAGAACTATTTAAATCAAATGAAAATTATGTAATAATTGTAGGAGGATTTCAAAAATCTTCTTTTTCTGACGATATTCATAAAATTTCTGAGAATTTATTATCAATATCTGATAATTCTTTACATTCGTGGATAGTAGTTAGTAAAATAATAACATATTTTGAAATAATCAACAATATTTTATAGAATATAGCATATACCAATTAATTGAATAATTCTAAATTATGAATAATATATTAAAAATTTCTACAATTTTATTTCGGATTAGAATAATAATTATAAACGTAATTTTATGGATAAGAAAAGAGATATTCTTAGTTGGCTATTTTTCTCCTGATTTTTGGAATAATCATTCCTGTTTCTTTTCTATAATTTCTATAGTTATCTCCATATCTTTTAATAAGGTCTTTTTCTTCAATAGTTAACATTATTGGAAGATAAAAAATAACCCATAACAATGAAAATAAGATCATAAACCAAGAATTTACGAAAAATCCTAATATTGTATGAAATGAAAATTCACTAATTGATTGTGGATGTCTAATATGATTATATATTCCTCCATACATCTTTGTATCTGGGGAGGGAAAAAGACTTTCTTTTCCTGCATCTTTAATAGCTTTAATAAATATTACTACGCAAGGAATAAGCAGAATAATACCAATTATTATAGTAAGGAAATAATAATGACTAACCTTCCAATCTAAAGGAGGAAAAGGAAGTAAGATCCATAAAATTGTATTAATAATTACTATCAACGTAAAAAAGCCAGAAACCATTCTAAATCTTGTACATTCTTTCCAAGCTTTATCTCCACTTTTCTTAACTCTTTTCATTGGTCGGAGGGAAAAGGTATAAAAAATATTAGCTAAACTGAAACAGACTATATAACTAGAAAGGTTTATGATATCTATCATTATTCTCTTTTAATTTAATTTTTCTTATTTTTAAAAAGTAAATGATTAATTGCTAGAATATTCACCAATCATTAAAATAATTAGTGTTTTTTAGACTATGAAAGTATGTTTACCGGGATTAGACAATGTTGGATCACATATGATTAAGATCTCTTAAAGTCTTTTCTTTTTTTTTTTAATATAACTATTTTTATAACTTATATAAATTTCACAATGAAGGTTTTAGAGAATGAGTTATGATGAGATGTTATATTTTGAAAAGAGTGGTGGTAATAGCAGTTTTAAATATACTTTATACGTTTTCATAGGGATTATCGTCTCAATTTTTGTACTTGTACTTCTTTTTGGACAGAGCATCGATAATTTTTCATCAGATTTTTTGGACGTTGTCTATGATATTATCAAAAAAGTAAGTTTATTTGTTGGAATATTATTCC
>CAZBEU010000269.1:0-6206 GCA_964491005.1 uncultured archaeon
TATTTAGAGCAGAATGCCATGTCCTTTACAGTAGTTCGTAAAAATTTGATATTCATCCAAAAACATATTTATCTTGAATTTTCTGGATGATGAGCGGATATCCAAAACTTGAAATAGAAGAAAACATTCGTTTTTGTATGACCGCTCAAAATCAAAAAAAACGGATGCTTTCTTCAAATGTAGGGAATTCACACTCATTTTTAAACCTTCTTCATTCATGGAAGAAACTACATCCAGCAATTCTTTATCCAGGATTCAATACGCCTCGATATAAACCGAAAAGCTTCATTTCACCTATTGAATTGGCCGCAACTCATGATTGGTCGATTTCAGGAGCAGCACGATTTCTAAGAGATTGTAAGCTATCTTGTCCCTCCTCTGAACTCATTCTCAAGTGCTTACGAGAAGATCCTCCAGATATTATGGAAGATTTTATAAATCAATCATTGAGATCCTATTACAATGCTCTACCAAGGAAAATAAGAAATAATATAGAAAAGAAAGGAATTCTTATCATTGATTTTCACATTGATCCATTTTATGGAGAAAATTATAATCCTAATATTAAAAAAGGACCGTTAAAGCATAGTACAAATAAGGGGTATAATTATCTTACGGCTGATATATATAATGATTCGTTTAATTTTACTATTGCAGTCATTCATCGTCCTCCAAAAGTAAAAACACATGAACTTTTCTTTAAGCTTCTTGAGAAGGTAAAACGTATATTAAAACCACGTTTAATATTAATGGACGGTGAATTCCCAACAGTACGTATCTTGTGCAAGCTGGCAGAGATGAATATTCCTTATATTGCTCGAAAAAACATGACTCAACGAGTTAAAACTTCACTTGCTCTTTATAAAAAGATAGAACCACACAATTGGCAGAGACGATGGCATAGAGTAGATTTAAGAGATAGTTGGATTAGAAAGCTCACCGTCCCAATTGAAGTGACACCACAGTGTATAAATGATAAAATCAAAGCACTGATGAAATCTCCTTTCTTAGACATCACCCCCAAGCAGGCAGATAAGCTTTATAAGCTCATATTTAACATAGAAACAGGATATAGAGATAAGCACTTATTTCAGCCTCGAACATGTTCTGTAAATTTAAGTACGCGTTTATTTCTCTTTCTTATTGCTATTTTTTTCTGGAATTTGTGGCAATTATCTAAATATAATGAACGACAACCAAGATACAGACAAAATATTTTTTGGAGATCCTCCATGCATTTAAGAATCCTTAGACTTAGTGTATTCCTTGAAATATTTCTTTGAATAAATAAACATTAAAATGAGGTGATTAAAATGTAAATTTTAAAATTACGAACTACTGTTCAGGGAATGGTAGTTCAATGACTAAATTTAATGAATATTTAAATCTATTCTGGAAAATAAAGAATGAAAATAAAAAAGGAATAAAATTTGGAATTTTATTGTTTATTTTCAATAAAATTTTTTAAATTGAATAATATGATTATTATTTGAGTCTTGAAAGAATAAATCATTTAAGAATGATTATACAAAGAATAAATTTATTAAAATAATTAAAGAAATCACTTCTATCGAATTGAATCGAAATTTAGGAATTATTCTTTTCTTGTAATTATACTTAAATAAGGATAGTGAAAAAAATAATATTATAAAGATTTTTTAAACCATTATTTAAATCATTAATTTTTTATTATAATAAGAACAAATTACAATTGCAGAATTATGTTAGTAAATAGTATTGATATTAAAGAGTTTAGAGGTATAAAAAACTGTAAAAAACCAATTAAATTATCAAAACTTAATTTTCTAATCGGACGAAATAACGCAGGTAAATCATCGTTATTAGAGGCATTATCTTTATTACCTTCTCCAGACTCAAATGATTCTGTCAAAGATATCAGTAAATTGAAATTTTTATTGGATCTACATAAATCAGAAAATCCAGGAAATAAATCTCTATTATACTTCTACGCAGGTTTAGCAGAAATTATATATAAGTTAGAAAAAGAAGAGATCAGAATTGAAATATCTGAAAATAAGTGTGACCTATTTGATAATAAAGGTATGATTAAAAATACTCCCGCATTACAAAGTATTTTTAATACTTCAAGAATAAATAATTTAGTTCTTTATATTCCTTTTGATACGCTATTCTTTGAACATATGGAACAAAAAATCAAAGAACTTAAATATCATATCAATAAGGGAGGGTATAATGTTAGTATTGCAAAAATAATTAATAAATGTATAGATGATAAATATAGTGAAATAATATTTCAAGAAAATGTTGTCTTAAGAAAAAAAATAAGTGAAGATAATATAAATTATGTTAATTTAAGGGATCTAGGTGCTGGTGCTGAAAAAGTTATAAAAATCATTGCAATTACAGAAGTTTTAAAACCAAAATTATTGTTAATAGATGATTTTGCTGCTGGTTTGCATCCTTCATTAATAAAAATCTTTCTCGAATGGTTAGGAAATAAGGAAATACAAATAGTAGTTTCAACACATAGTATTGATGTATTATATCAATTAACAAATATTGATAAAGAAGATATAAACATTTTATTTTTAAAAAAATCTCGAGATGATATTCTTAATTGTAGTTATTTAACAACAGATGAAATTGAGGATTTTTTAGATTCAAATACAGATCCAAGAAAATTAAATTTATGATAATTATGAAACTTTTAGATGATCAGATTGGGATTAAAACTAGATATATTATAATTAATGGAAATGGTAGATATCCTGATTATAGCATACTCCACAGAATATGTGAAAAATATAATGGTCAAGAGAAAATTATTATCTTTCCACGTACACCCTTTAAAAATTATAGGGGATTAAGTGCTCTTCAAAATATAAAAAGTTATCTTGGAAGAGGTTTTCGCAATTTTATTTTCATTGTTGATAGGGAACATATCTCCCAAGATGCTTATGATGATATTAAAAATAATTTAATAGGAATAGAGATCTTAGATAAAGATCCTATTCAAGACACATTTTTATTAAGATGTAAAAAGGGTAATACAGAATTTAACCTATTTTGTAGTATCTCAGGATTAACAAATTGTATTGAAGAAGGACTTAAGGAACTTATTGAATCTCAAATTAATATTTCTATAAATGTTCCACCTATAGAATCAAATGCAAATTGGAGAAACTCATTAAAAAATGCGTTAGATACTCAAGTAGGCAGAAGAAGAATAAAATCAATAATAAAACAAAGTGGTTTGAGAAAACTTGAGAGTGCTTTCCCTAATTTATGTGCTATTTTTAAAAATATTGAGGAAAATTATGAAGAATAATATTTTAGCATTCTAGAATTTCTTTTCTATGTTATTTTGAGGGAATAAACTTTGGAATTTTATAGAAAATACAAATTTATATAAATAATTTAAAGCTTATAATTGAAAATGTAGTTAAAAATAAAATTATAATACTGATAATCTAATACATTTCTATTATTCTAAGAAAATTTTATTAGATTACTAATATCTAGCTTTGTTAATATAAATAATATCTTATAAACTATAAACATCAAATTTAATTCTTGTTTGATTAGGTGATTATATATGGAAAAAACAATCAACAAAACCTTAATAATGGGTTTAAGAAATAGTGGTAAATCATCCATCTTGGAATATTTTCAAGGTATACGTAACCTAGTTCTATTCGGAAAAATAAAACCAACAGTTCATATAGATAGAGTGATTTATCAAGCAGTTGATTATGAACATCTCATTTGGGATTTTGGAGGTCAAATTGATTATTTAAGTGATTATTTAGAACAATTCTATGAATATGCTTATGAAGCAAATGAGATAATATATGTGATTGATATTCAAGATCAAGCAAAATATAATCCTTCCATCAATTTTTTAAAAAAAATTATTGATCTTTTGGTTGATAAAGAACTATATATAGATATCAACCTTTTTTTGCATAAATTTGACCCGGATTTGGATCATACACATCCAGAAATAAATGAAGAAGTAATTAATAATCTTTTAAAAGACATTAAAAATATTTTTTCTAAGAATATTAACTACACTATATTTAAAACATCCCTTTATGTTGATTTTAAAAAATCTCAAATAATAGGATGAAATATTTCTATTTCTTTAGAATTCATCATGAATTTGCGTTAAATTTATTTAAGATTGAATTTTCTTGAAGATGTAGTTCCTCTCAATACAGTAATTTTTTATATATATAAATAATAAATAATTTGATCTAGCCCGAATAGAAGTTATTTTTAAGAGAATTAATAAAATTCTACAATTAGAATTATATTTCTATAATATTTTTTTATCAATAATTATTTATAGACATTCTAATAAAATTTGAATAAGGATCAACAAATTTTTTATCTTAAAAATTGTGTTAATTAAAGTTGAATGATAATAGACTTGAAACAGAGAAGAATAATACAGATAACCTAAATAGAATTATTAAAAAATTTAGTTTTCCTCGTCTTGCTGGTTCAATTGGGGAGAAAAAGGCTGTTGAGCTTACAAAAAAAACATTTTTTGAATTGGGATTTGAAGAAAATCAAATAAAAAAACAGACTTTTAAGTTCTCCAATTTTTATTCTGATTTATACTTAAAAATTAATATCTTATTGAATATTTTTTTTGTTATCGTAATTCTTTTAATTCGATATATTTATACAATACTCACCTTATTATTCATTGCTGTTTTTTTAATTATATTTCTTTTAATGATTAAAATATTGAGATATCCAGAATTTATTTATTTTTTGGAGAAATATTTCAGTAAAATTTCTGAAGCGACGAATATTTTTGTAAAAGTTAATAAAAAAGAATTTTCTAATAAAAATACTGGTGATATAATTGTCTCAGCACATTTAGATTCTAAATCACAAACTTTTAAAACATATTGGAGAGTTATTTTTTCAAGAGCGTGGCTTTATGGAGAATTAAGTTTAGGATTGTTTTATACCTTTTTTCTAATTGATTATCATCAGATAGTTAATACTTTTAAGATATTATTAATATTTTTTGAAATTGGAATAGTTGTATCCACATGTCTAGTAATTCTTTCAAATATATTTCTTTTTTTTCTCAAAACAGGTAATAAATCTTCAGGATCCCTAGATAATGCAACAGGGATGGCTGTAGTTTTTGAATTAAGTTCTTTTTTTAGAATGAATCCATTAGAGAGATTTAATTTATGGTTTTGTCAATTTTCTGCTGAAGAATTAGGAACAATAGGGTCTCGGAATTTTGTTGATCTTTATGAAAAAGAGTTTTCCAAGGGAATGACTTATCAATTTAATTTTGATATGTTATCAAGCATTGGTGATAAAAAAAATCAATTGGAATATTTAGATTCTTATGGGCTTTTTCCCCGAAAAAAATCATCTCCTTTATTAACCAAAATAGTTAGTGAAGTTGCTCAAGAAGAAAATATTAAATTACATAATTTTCATATTTCTGTAGGAGCACATACAGATTCAATTCCTTTTCATTTAAGAAAGTATGATATTTTAAATTTTACTACACGTTCTGCAGCGATTTATTCCCATAGTAAAGAGGATACACCGGATAAAGTAGATCTACAGATTCTAAAAGACACTTGTAGAATCGTAATAAAATCAATAATAAGACTTGATAGCTATAATAAACAAGAAGATAAAACCCTATATTAAAAAAATTTTCGATTAATTCTATTTTTCTTTAGGATTCCATATTCATAAGTATTTGTAGACCATAATTATCATTTTTTTTTTCAAATTTGGATATAATTTTACTAAAGCTTTTCTAATTAAATTAAGTGGATTAATTTATATTTTAAAAAATTTTATTATTTTGTACTTATAATCGGCTGTATGATATAAAATCCATATTTTAGATTTCAAACCATATATTAATATTTTAGAATTTTCTTCTAAACCTAAAAGAATAGAAAAATCTATGAAAATGGATTATACAAAGGATTATTATAAGATATTAGGAGTCGATAAGGAAGCTTCTGAGAAGGAAATCAAATTTGCTTATAGAAAGATGGCAAAAAAGTATCATCCAGATGTAAAAAGAACAGATCCTAATGCCAAGGAAAAATTTATCAATTACAGCAAAAAAAAACATCCTCCTTTCGGGGGGTGATGAATTTTGCTTTTGTAAATTGTTAACCTCTCATCATTTAAAAACAAAAAAAAATATAAAGATAATTAATGCA
>CAZBEU010000270.1:0-6626 GCA_964491005.1 uncultured archaeon
TGGCACTTATCGTCCAAATTCTCACCTTATTGGGAGGTTTTTATTAGAGGGCGATTATGAGAGTGCTTTCAAAGAATTTGTGAGTAATACATATTCTACAGAAAATATAGAATTAAGTAAAATTAGAAATAATATTGGATTATCTTTAAATACTCCAGAGGCTCTTCAACAACTTTATAGAGAATTTCCCAAAAGTTTATCCTATGAAAGTAAACTTATATATCATATAATAAATAATCCTAATGATTTTGAGGGTGCTTTTAAAAGATTAAATCCAAATCTTCTTAATCTAATAGTTAATGCATTTCAATCATATATATTTAATAGAATGCTTTCTTTAAGAGTTAAAAAGGGAATTCCATTATTTACCCCAGTAGAAGGTGATCGAATCTGTATCTTAGATGATACAAAGGGAAATATTACAAATGTGAGTTATATTTTTGGAGAGAGTTATGATCAATTCTTAAAAAAAGCTATTGAGTTAGATAAAGCCGTTATTGTGGCTCCAATTGTAGGATATCATACAGATCTTAGTGAATTTCCACTTATGGAAGATATATTTCAAAAGATTATAGATGAAGAAGGAATCAGTTCAGAAATTTTTAAAAGTGAATTTTTTGAACAATTTAAAATGAAAGGGTCATATAGAGCAATCACAATAAAACCAATTGGTCTTAAAATAACAAAAATTGTTGAGGACGAAATTTATCCGGAAAAGAAGAAGTTGAAATTCGAATTCTCTTTAAATAAAGGTTCTTATGCCACAATGCTTCTTAGAGAACTAATAAAATCAACTTAAATTTGTATTCCTTTCAAAGTATTAATAACCTGTTTAAGTATTAATAGTGATATTTTTCATTGTTTCAAATCCAAAAAAATCAATTACTTTTATTTTAAGAGTATAAGAATTATTTTCTTCATATTCAAATTCCCCAGTTTGAAGAGATAATTCTCTTTTTTTAGGGGTTTTATATGAAATCCAAGTTGGTTTAAAAATTTCATTTCTATAATTAAAATCGATGGAAATGGAATCAATCAATTCATACCAATTTTTTATAGATAATTTTACATCATCATTTAGCATATCAAAATAAGGGACATTGAAATTAAGAAATTCTAGCTTTATTTTATTTTTATTTCTCTTAATATTTAATTTAATATTAGACTCAGATTTCGAAAGAAAGTCTAAACGCTTCTTATTATTAATTTTGAATATTTTTTTAGGAATTTTTACTTCTCTTTTTTTTTTATTCATATTAAATAACTTAAACGGATTTAGGGACATAGTATATTTATCATTCCAATTTAACATATCATTAGAATTATTTAATTCAAGTAATCTCTTCCAAGTTGTAATTATTGATTCTTTATTTTTATCACATCCAATCCATTTTCGTCCTAATTTTTCTGCTACAGCAATAGTTGTTCCCGATCCACAAAAAAAATCTGCTACTGTGCTATCTTTATTACTAGAAGCTAAAATTATTCTCTTAAGTAGTCTTTCTGGTTTTTGTGTAGAGAACCCCTGATATTCAGGAGTATTTGCTCTAACGTAGGGAATATCTATCCAAACATCTCTTGGAAATATCCCCTTTTTATTTAAATAGATTTTTTTTTTTAATTTTTTACCATCATGACTTCCTCCTCTATGATAATAAATTCCATTTTGATCTTTTTTTAATGCATCCTTTACCCGATTAGAATAATCCATGTAAATCTCAGGTGTATCATTAAAAATATATTCATTTGTTTTTGTATAAAAAAAAATAGAATCATATGATCGAACATAATATCTTTTTGTTTGAGACGATGCTGCAGGATAAAACCAAATAATTTCATTTCTAAAATTTTCAGTACCAAATAGTTTATCCAATAAAAGTTTGATATGATGATTGACATGCCAATCAAGATGAACATAAATCGATCCTTGTTTTGATAAGAGATCTTTCATGATATTTAGTCTTTCCTGAAGGAAATTTAAATATAAATTTAAATTATTATTCCATTTGTCATTATATGAAATTTTTTTAATATATTGCTTGTTTAGAAAAATACGCTTATTATATTCACTTCCTGTAAAAAAAGGAGGATCAATATAAATAAGGTCTATTTTTTCTTTATAATCTTTTAGTAAAGTATTCATAATATACTTATTATCGCCCCATATAAGCATATTATTCCATAAATTCATATGTCTTGAAAAAATCGTCTCAACATATTTTAATGAGATATATTTTTCATTTTTAAATTTAGTAGATATTTCTGGAATAAACAATTCATTAGGAGGATCTAAAAGAATATTGGTTTCTTGTATAGTCATCTTTTTTTTATTCTAATCTAGTATAATAAAAAATAAAAGATCTAGCTTTAATTCTTTATTTTAAAAAATTTAATTTATATTACTTTATTGTCTTAATTATACATATTTTTATTAAATTTGAGATTTTTTTTATGGATTATGGTTATTTTTCTGAAGAGAATAGAGAATATATTATTACTAGACCAGACACACCAACACCCTGGATTAATTATCTTAATAATGGAAAATATTGTGCTATGGTCTCTAATACAGGTGGAGGTTATAGTTTTTATATTGATCCAAAAGAAAAAAGGATTCTTCGATATAGATATAACAATATTCCAGTAGACCGACCAGGAAGATATCTATATCTAAGAAATAGAGATACATCCGAATATTGGTCTCCTACTTGGCAACCAACGATGAAGAAACTCGATGACTATAAGTGTGCTCATGGACTTGGATATACAAAAATCAGCTCCTCTTATCAAGGAATCATTAGTGAAGTGTTGTATTTTGTACCTCCAAAGGATGATTTGGAGTTATGGATATTAACGATTAAAAATGGAACTTCTAAGTTAAAGAATTTAGATTTATTCTCATATGCAGAATTTTGTCTTTGGGATGCTGATGGCGATCAAAAAGATTTACAATACAATCAAAATATTGCTGTCTCAAAATATGATGAGGAAATTAATTCAATAGTTTATAATCTATTTAGTTTATTGAATGGATTAGTTTTCTTTTATTCTAGCAATAAAATAGAAGGTTATGATGGAGATAGAGAAAGTTTTATTGGAAATTATCGTTCAGAGAAAAATCCCATTGGAGTGGAAAAAGGTGTTTGTTCTAATTCTATTGCTTTAGGTGGAAACCCCATAGCCGCGACATCAAGTAAAATAACTTTAAAACCAAATGAAACTAAAAAGGTAATTTTCCTTTTAGGAGTCTCTCATAATAAAACAAAGATAAAGGAGTCTATAAGTAAATATGATAATATAGATAATATTGAATCCTCTTTTAAAGAATTAAAAAATAATTGGAATAATTATTTAAAAGGATTTGAATCAAATACTCCAGATAAAAATTTTAACTTAATTGTAAATACTTGGAATCCATATCAATGTAAAATAACTTTTGATTGGTCTCGTTATGTTTCATTTTATGAAACGGGTATCGGCAGAGGTATAGGATTTCGTGATTTTAATCAAGATACTTTAGGGGTTTGTAATAGACTTCCAAAAAAAGTCCGTCAAAAACTATTAATAACAGCAGGAATTCAATTTGAAAGCGGAAGTGTATATCATTTATATTATCCATTAACAAAAAAAGGAGATTTTCCTAACTATATAAACCAGCATCAGCGTTTTTTTGGTGATGATCATTTATGGATGGTATTTGCCTTAAGTAATTATATAAAAGAAACAGGAGACTATTCTATTTTGAAAGAAAATGTACCTTATGTTGAAGGAACTGTAGAAAATATGTATGAACATCTTAAAAGAGCTATAGGATTTACTAAAAATCATATAGGTCCTCATGGATTCCCATTGATTGGTACAGCTGACTGGAATGATAGTCTACAATTACATGGACCTCATAAACAAGGTGAAAGTATAATGATTGCAATGCAATACCATAAAGCTTTATTAGATTTATATGAGATTGCAAAGCATATAGATATTAATGATGATTGTTTAGAATTTAAAAAACTTGCAGATGAAATGAAATATCTTCTTAATAAAAAAGCATGGGATGGAGAATGGTATATACGTGCTTATGATGATGATGGAACAGTGATAGGAAGTCATAAAAATGAAGAAGGAAGAATTTTTCTCAATACTCAATCTTGGTCAGTTTATAGCGGTATTGCATCTGAAGAGAGAGCTTTAAAATGTATGAATTCTGTAAGAAAATATTTAGTTACAGATTATGGAATAAAATTATTGAATCCTCCTTATTCATGTTTTTATCCTAAATTTGGAGGAATATCTTCTTTTGTGCCAGGTCTTAAAGAAAACGGAAGTATTTTTAGTCATACTAATCCTTGGGCTGAAATAGCAGAATGTATTTTAGGAAGAGGTGATTATGCTTATGAATATTATAATAAAATTTCACCAACAACAAAAAATAATATGGCGGATATTCATAGAGCAGAACCTTATGTTTTTGCTCAAATGATTACTGGTAATGATCATCCTAAATTTGGAAATGCAAGAAATTCATGGCTAACAGGAACAGCCGCTTGGACATTAAAAGCAGCAACAGATTGGATACTTGGTATAAGACCTGAATTTAAAGGTTTATTGATTGATCCATGTATCCCTGAATCATGGAAGGGATTTAGTGTGATACGGAATTATAGAAATTCAATATATAAAATTAATATTCAAAATCCAGATCATATCTCAAAAGGTATTCAAGAGATCAGCGTAGATAATAAAAATATTAATGGAAATTTAATACCAATTTTTAATGATAATAAAAACCATGAAATCATTGTTAAAATGGGAAAATAATATCGACTTTTTATTTTATTCTTCAACATAAAGAAAAGAAAAAAAGATTAATTCAAATAATATTATCTAATTCTTTTGCAAATTCTTGAACTGTGAATAATGCATCTCGAGGACTAATTTGTGGATTAATATAACAAACAAGTGCACCAGTACCTCCAATAGGAACAGGACAAATAATCAAATGACCTTTCCCCGTTATATTAGTTCCAATTTTTCTTTCTTCGGTATTTTCGACAATCATATATTTAATACCTTGGATTTGAATACTTGAGATCCCCTTTTCTCCTAATTTTAAATGAGTTTGGAGTAATTTATTAATTAGAGATAAATCATTTTCAATATTCCAATTTTCTGTTTGGGTTATTAGTTGTCCATTTTTTCCAATAATAGCTACGCCATGTACGTTTTGCTCTTTATCTAAAAGATTATCAATAATAGATTCTAAATTTGACATTTTTCCTAAATATTATATGCGTGTTTTATTTATATAACTAATATAGTACTATAATTTAAATTAATAGCTTATATATTTATATAAAAAAAAAGGTTGACATAGTTTGGGATTGCGTATATGGAGAAAAGGAGTCCTTTTAACACTAAGGGAAAAAAGAACCTTTATAATATTTACCTTGATTTATACATTATTGATTTTTTTAACAAGTCTATTTTGGAATAATACATATGAAAATGGTTTCACTGGTTCAGCAGGATATCTAATTTTAATTTTTTTAACTGTCAGTCTAGCCATGTCTTTACTTTATGCTTTTATTTTAGTTTCCCGTAAACGCCGAGATTGGGCAACACTTAAATGTATAGGATATACTAATAAAAATATAATCTCTATTATTTCAGGAATTATAATTTTTACTACGCTTATGGGATTAATTATTGTAATTGAAGTTGTATTTCATTACACAGCTATTCTTGCGTATCTCGAAAGTGCGGATATAGAATTTGATCTTCCCCCAATATTGATTGACTTGGTACCTATACTTGTGACCAGCTTTTTATTTATAGGGGTACAACTCCTTTCAATTATTATAGTTTATAGCAAAGTATTAAAAGTAAGACCATTAATAGCATTAAAAAGAGTAGGTGAGTAAAAAAAAAAATGCCAATATCTAAAGATACCATGATTGAAGCCATGAATGTAAACAAGGAATATCGACGCGCTGGTGCAATTATACATGCCTTGAATGATGTAAACTTAACAATTAAATCTGGTGAATTTGTAATAATTCAAGGACCAACTGGATGTGGTAAGTCTACATTATTAAACGTTTTATCAGGTTTAGATATTCCTGATTCAGGAAAAATTATCTTTGATGGAGAAAACATAGCTCGAGCAAAAGAAGATAGGCTCTCACGTATAAGAAGAATGAAAATTGGATTTGTTTTTCAAGACTTCAATTTAATCAATACTCTAACAGCAATGGAAAATGTGGAAAGTGTATTATGGCCAACAGTCTTAAGAACTTCTGAGATCGAAAGAAGAGCAATTACAGCACTTAGAGATGTTAATTTAATTGAAAGAAAAGATCATTTTCCAGTTCAACTAAGTGGTGGAGAAAAACAAAAATGTGGATTAGCAAGAGCAATCATTCATAGACCAAGAGTAATATTAGCAGATGAACCCACGGGAAATCTAGACCCCGAGTCAGAAAAAGAAATTATGGATCTATTAAAAGAAATTAATAAGGATTCAGATACAACTGTAGTTGTAGTTACTCATCGAGATAAATTAAATAGTTATGCAGATAAAATAATAACTATGAAACGTGGCAAAATTCAAAATGTAAAATGAATTT
>CAZBEU010000271.1:0-1924 GCA_964491005.1 uncultured archaeon
TATTAAATTTGAAAATAATATTATAATGAAGCAACTAAGTGATAAATATAAAATCATATTTCTAAATAAACGATTTTATATCATTCTTATATTAATATTATTCATTTTTAGTTCCTTTTTATATTTTTTAAAACCCTATAATTTCTCTTATTCTAAAATAATAGAAGACCCGAACAAAAGATTTAATAGAAGCCAATATTCAAATGAATCCATAACAATTCCAAAGCATTTTGAATTTCTTGAAAGCACAGATATTAACGACACTATTGAATGTTTTAATGATATTAATATTCCAATTATAGAGGGAGTATGGAATCTTACAAAAATAGAGTTAAATTTCACAGATATAAAAATGGAACGTGAAATAAAAAACGTAGAAGATAATATAGAGGGTGAGAATTCGGATTATCTCTATTATAAAAATTCAGTTTTTAATACGAGAGGACTTTCAGTTCAAATGGAAATTCTTAGACCTACAAGAATTTATGGTATTTATATTTTTGGCCAGCATATAGGGCCAGACGAAGATATTACTTTTGAAATAAGAGGGTACAATAATCTCAATGACAATCCAAATATAACAATATATGGAGATATAGAATTAAACATATCATCAGTAGAGCAATGGTATTACCAAAATTTTTCTTCTGAAAATATAATACTTCAAAAGGGAAATTATTCATTAGTTATGAATGGAGAAAGTATGAATACAATCAACAACGCTTTTTATTTTTGGAAAAGAAATAATACGATTCCGACAACATATAATTTACATACTTCAATATTTGAACCTTCGGGTTGGACTGATGGAGTAATAAATACAACGTTTTTATATAAAATAGATCAAAAAATATTAAATTACACATATTACCCTAAAGATATTAATATGACCGTAGAATTTAATCAAAACGGGACTGAACATGGAGTTAACAACGCAGTTGGTACGGGAAAAGGATATTTACAATTAAACAATCTAAACTTACCAAACATTACAAGTTCTTTTCAAATTCAATATAAAATAAATCAGTCTATAAAGCTAAGCTTTAATCTCAGCTATAGACTAAGGTTATGTAATAAATTAGACAGCAAGGGTGAATTAATTTTAAAAGAAGGACTAATAAATACTTGGAGGATATTTCCAATTTTTACGAGAATTGGAAATAATTACACTATCAGAATGGATTTTTCTTTAAATTGGAATAATATTACTATTTTTAAGGATAATATCATTTTATCAGAAAATTATCAAATATTAGGAAATTCTCTTTATATCTTCAATGAAACGATTAGTGACAACGATTGGATGATTACAGCTAATTCAATAAATAGAGATTTAGACATTTATATTCCTAAAACAGATTTCCTTGGTGGTGAAAGATTGCAATTTTCGGTAAGTCCCCCAGTAATTAATGGAAATCTCACATTTTTATTAATAGATTCTCTAGGATTTGAAGCATATTACGAGGAAGTCACAGTTTTAACAAGTGAAACTACATTTATTTTTGATTTTCTGCCAAAACCATATGAAGGAGAATGGATAATATTGATCTATTGGCAAACTAATAATGAGGCAGGAATTCAATCATATTTGATACAAGTTAAAATTCCATTTGATCCTATGATAATTGTCTGGAGTTTATCAGGTGTTTTAATAGGTTTTGTTGCAGTGAGCAGTTCTATTATCTCAGCTAAAAAATATACAAAGATAAAAAAATATAAAAAACAGAAGAAAACCAATCAATTTCTTGATATATTAAAATTGAATTATTTAATGATATCAGAGAGAAAAAGTGGATTAAATTTTTACGAAAGATCTTATATAGGCAAAAATATTGATCCAACACTAATATCTGGTTATTTAAATGCATTTAAAATTTTTGGAGTTGAATTAGCAGGGAGTTATGAAAAATCACAAATAGCCAAA
>CAZBEU010000272.1:0-18969 GCA_964491005.1 uncultured archaeon
TATAATAATTTAAAGAAACATTATTTATTTCTGAGTTTAAAGAACATAATGATATATCTACAAAGGGAGCATGAATCTGTTTTTCAATTGAGAAAGAATTGCATAACTCAACAAAAGAGAGCTTATTTTCTCCTGATAACATTATTGATGGCTCAAGCACAATTTCACATACATCTAAATCATACTTCTCAGCATCAATCAAACATTTTTGAGTTGAGTCTAAAACTAATTCTATTAATGAAGGATAAGAATTATTATTTCCACAATTAATAAGATAACCAAGTGAACTTATACCTAATTTCAATCATATCAACTTTCTATTAACTAAATTTTTCTTATATTTTCAAAATAATAAATAATCGCTCTCGAAAGAATAGTTATATATTATATATTTTATTTTTATCTCAACATGAAAATATATCTTTGAAATCCCCAAGAAAGCCTCCATAATCTTTATCTGAAAGAATTTGTGGTTTTCCAATTTGTAATGCGCCCCAATATATTTTTGATAGTTTTTCTATAAATTCTGCAAATTTAATAGCATGTTCAACTGTTTTTCCACAAATAATTGCGCCATGATTAGCTAATAAAGCAGCATTTTTATTATTTAGAGCAATTAGAGCAGCCTTTCCAATCTCTTCCGTATGAGCTACTTTATATTCAGAAATTTCAACGGACCCCCCTAACAAAATAACCTGCTCTTCCATAATAATTGGTATATTTGTATGATTAATTGATAAAATTGTAGCATATAAAGAATGAGTATGAATAATACAACGGACCTTTTTTCTATTGTTATATAGTAACGAATGCATTTTTGCTTCTGTAGAAGGTTTTGTTCCATTACTAAGAATTGTTCCATTAAAATCCATATGTACAACTTTTTCTTCAGTTAAATCGAGATAATTATTTAAAGTTGGTGTTATATAGAATTCTTGTTTTAAATCACTTCTAATACTCACATTTCCTTCCCAATTATCAACTAACCCTTTCTTGAAGATGGTTTTTGCAACACTAATCACTTCAAAACAGAGATCTGTGTCTTTTTTCATTTTTTATATAATTTATAATTTTTCAAAATAGATTATTCTTATTTTTATAAGGTATTCAAAATGTTATAATCTATCTATTATTTTTAACAAGTAAGGATTGGTATGATATTTTTACCCATTTTATATTGCTTTTTTTCATTAAATAGTAATGGCCCTTCTCCAATAATATGATAATCCAATTTGTCAAAGAGATGTTTTGATTTTTTAATTACATTTAAAGATATATAAGGGATTCCTAATCCTTTGGCAAACCATTCTATATGTTCAATTAGTTTTTTTCCTATTCCTTGGCATTGATATTTATCATGAACAGCTAAGTATTCAATTTGTCCTTCATATTCATTATTGATGTGAAATTGTGCGGTTCCGATAATTTTTTCTTTAAAAATAGTAATAAATTGGAAAACTCGTTCATTAAAAAACATTTTATCACACTCTTTCTCAGAACCTTTTGGCTGATTCCAAGGATGATAAAGGAGTTTCCACCTTAAATCATACATTTCATCAAATTCTTCTTTACAACAAGGTTGTTTTATGATTATTATATCCTTCATTTTGAGAGGATACCTTATTATTGATGTAAATTATTTAGCTAAAAATTAAGGACAATATATAAAGTTTTTCTAAAAAATTAATTGAATTTTAGAATCGTAAGGATATTTAATATATCTGAGATTAACTATTTTTAAAAAATATTTAAAAATCTTTAAAATAATTAAGATATATTTTTAATTCTAAGATTTTTCTTTATTATGAATTATTTATTCTTATTTTTATTAAGATCTAAATATCTGACAATGATGAGTTATTTTTCTTTAAAATTTTTTTAAGAATTAAAAATAAATAAATTGTATAATTTTTTAAACTTCTAATTTATTATATCTAAAAAAGAAATCAGTTAAAGGATATCAAATTGGCTAAAATTCTTCAAGATCTTTGGATATTAGAATCAACTTCTGGTATTGTTTTATTTAATAGGACTTTTCAAAAAGAATTTAATTCTCAACTTTTTGGAGGATTAATGAGTGCTTTAAATACATTTGCAGAAATATTAGCAAACGAAGGTCTTTCAAGTTTTGAATTATTAAAAAAAAGATGTGGAATAATAAAACGAAAAAACATCTTATTTGTAGCTAATACTTCTATTAAAACAAGAGAAAGCAAAATTATCGATGAACTTTATAAAATATCCAGAAAATTCTTTGATAAATATAATGATATTTTAGATTGTTGGTATGGGGATGTTTCAGCATTCTCTAATTTTAAATTGGATATTCAAGATTCGTTAAAAAAAAATAATCTCAAATCCTGAGGTTAAATTTTATAAATATATTTTCCATAATTAACCAGTTTATTTTATTAAAAACAGATTTTTGTGGAATCTTTTTTTAAATAATCCCTTCTAATATATGGATTAAAATATCTGAGTGAACTACTACAACTTTTACAATACTAAGTTTTACTTATCCACCATCACTTTCTTTAAAATTACATTTATATTAAATTCAAGTATAAAGTAGATTCTATTAAATTCTTGAATAATTTTCTGATATCTGTAGAGATTATATCTCAATCTTTTTATTATATGAAGGAATTTTAGTTTTTAAGGTTTTTCACAAAAAGATAATTCTATATTTCTCCATATTATTTTAAATAATACCTTCTTTTTTTTTAATATAGGTTAAAATACCTTTTTTATCTTAATAAAACCCCTTTATTGAGTTTTTCAAAGATATTAACTCAAAAAAATAGCATTGAGCGCATTATAATGAAAAATAAACATACATTATTAGCTATAAATACTCTTATAGTTTTCTTTATTTTTTTTTTAATTCCAAATATAAATATCACTAATTCTTCAAATATGATTATGACGGCTGATGGTCCCGGTGATGTTTGGATGAATGATCCTGGAACTTTAGAGATTGGCAAGGAATTTACGACGAATGTATATACTAACACAGGAGATGAGAAATGTGCGGCCTATGGAATTACTATATTATTTGATCCAACTATAGTACAAGTAAAATTAAAAGAAGATGATTCTGTTGATGTAACAGCGAGTCCAGATGGTTTCTATGCTGCTGGAAATGTTGATAACATAAATGGAATTCTGAATATTGCTGGATTTGATGCTTCAGGAAAAGGTCCAAGTCCAGAATTACATTTAGTTATAATTGCTTGGATTTGTATTGGTGAGGGTGACTGTCTTATTGATATTACAGTGAACTCTTTAGTTAATGCTGCAACTGCTACGATAGGAACACCAGAAGGTGTTGATAGTGATTTTATAGTTGCTGAATCTGCCGCACCAGAAATAACTTCTCCCAGTACTATTAGTTATGAATTCGGTTCGAGCGGTAATAGTATCTCTTGGAACGTTATAGATGCTAGTCCAAAGAATTATACAATTAAAAAAGACGGTACTCCAATTGATAATGGATCCTATACATCTACTGCTCCAATATCCATAAACATCGATGGATTATTAGTTGATACTTATTCTTATTCATTAGAAGTAGATGATGATGTAGGGAATAGTAATTCTGACTCAGTTTCTGTTAATGTATTACCATCAATTAATCCAGAACTATCCGATGCTCCAAACATCAAATTTGAACTTGGAAAAACTGGAAATATAATAACATGGACGGCCACTGATTCATTTCCTAATGCTTATACTATTAAAAGAGGAAATTCCATAGTAGATAGTGGAGACTGGACATCTGGAGACCCAATAACATACCCTGTAGATGATTTATTAGTTGGAACGTATACTATTGTTATTGAAGTTAGTGATAAGGCTGGAAATATTGTTTCTGATACGGTTACTGTTGAAGTAACTGCTCCATCAAATCCAAATAGTGTTCCAGGATATGATCTCTTTATGATGATCTTAGTTATTGGCATTAGTATATTTGGGATAGGAATTTATAAGAGAAAGAAATTGTAAAATAGATTTTTTTTTTATTTTTTTTTTATATGTTATAAAATATTATTAATATTTTTTTTAGTTTTAATACCAAAACCTAAAGATATTTTCTTACTATATCTCCTCTTGGGATTTTTTCCTCAAATAATATAGCTTGAAATGTAAATATTTTTGTTGTTTTATCTTTCCACTCATCAGCGGAAAGCCATGCTTTTTGGCATGTATGGGATAAAAAAGTAGGAACATCCCAATTTCTTTCATGATCAACAGGCACTTGGGGTAAAAGCAATCCACGTCGAAAACCTTTTTCAGCAATCAGCCCATCTCTCCCAATAACTATTTTATCTAAATATTCTTTAGGATCATTAATGCTTAGTAAAACTGGTGGAGTTAATATCGAGATTTCAATCGTGATCTCATCCATTTCTTCAATAGATACTGAAGGAAATCTTGGATCTTCCACTGCTGAACTTATAGATACTCTATGTATTACTTCATATAGAGGATATTTAGGTTCAATATACCCAATACAACCTCTTAAAGGATTTCCATTATTAGTTGCTTTATTTAAAGTTACAAAACATCCATACTTATCTTTGAATTTTTCTTTTATAACATCTGGAATTATGATTTTTCTATCATTTTTAAGATAATATTCAATATTTTCTCTAGCAAATTTCACAAGTAACTTCCCATCTTCCAAAGAAAATTGTTCTTCTTCTGACATGTTTACATGTATGTTTTTTAATTATATATTTAGACATTATATTAATAGATATAAATATTATTCATTTCTTTTTATGATTTGTCCTTTAGGATGAGAATCATTTTTATTAATTTCAATTCCCTTCAAGAATACCTTCCAAATTTGTATTCTTGATAAAAAATTTTCAAAAGGAGAAAATTTAGCTTTTGATTCAAATTTTTCAGGATTGATGAAATATTCTTGAACTTTATCGATGATTACCAAATCAGCATCGTAACCTTCTTTTATAAATCCTTTATTTTTAATATTAAAAGTTTTAGCAGGATTTTGAGAGGTAATATTAATAAAAAGATCAAGTGATAATTCAAAATTGCACACCTTATCTAACAAAATCAATGGATATGTTTCAAAACCAGGAAATCCAGAAGGAACTTTTATATAATTTTGATTTTTTTCCTTTGTTGTATGAGGTGCATGGTCTGTGCCAATTAATTGGATATTTCCTTTTTTTAATTCATTAAAAAGGAATTGTGAATCATATTTATCTCTTAATGGCGGTAATACCTTTCCATAATTAGGATTTTTCAATTTTATATCATTGGTTAAAAGCAAATGATGGGGAGTTATTTCAAAGGATATTTTTAATCTCTCATTTTTCTTCAAAGCATTTTTAATAGATAAGTAACTATCTTTACAGCTGATATGACAGAAATGTATTAATGGATACTTTTCTAAAAAGATATTGTTATCATTTATAAAATGATGATAATTATTCAAAATGAATTCCACATATTCTACTTCTTTTTTGGGAGGATAAAGTTCATTATGCAATTTTAAAATATTAATTTCTTTATTTTGATACTTTTTTAAAATAAGGTCTTTTTCACTCTTAGGTAAAGAGAAGTCTGGATGAATAAAGATGGGAATTTGATAATCTGAAGATATTTTGAGTATTTTTTGAATATTAAGAGGATTTGTCCAATCTATTTCATTTATTGATCTTAGGGGATAGATTTTAAATCCAATTACACCCAAATTAATAATTTTTGAAATTTCCTCTAAATCAATGTTTTTTGGGATACCAGAGATAAATCCAACATTAACAAAGATATTTCTCTCTGCTTTGGACATCCATGATTTAACTTGTTCTGCAGTAATCGCTGGAGGAATCGTATTTGGCATATTAAAAACAGTTGTTATTCCAGAAACTGCTGCTGCTTTTGTAGCTGTTAAAAATGTTTCTTTCACACGTTGACCTAAATCCCGTAAGTGAGAATGAATATCGATAATACCAGGAATTACAAGTTTTTCTTCGCAATCAATTATTTTATCATAATTTTCTTTTTGGTCATCAGAACTTCCATTATAGGAAATTGATTTGATTTTTCCATTATGTATAACAAGGGCTCCTTTTCTAAGAATTCCTTCAGAAAAAATTTTTAAATTCTGTAATATCAAATTAATCTTTATTTTTTTTTTTGTGTATCAATTAAATAATTTATATATAAGATATTGTCTGCTATTCCAACTATTTTATCGACTTTTAAAATTATAATATTATCTAATAGTTCATTATTAAAATTATAGAGATAGGAGATAAATGATATCAATATATCATCAGATTTTTTATTAAATGATAAAATATACAATTTATCTTCAAATTTCTCTGGGTCTATAATATTATTTAATTTAATCTCTATTTTATTTTTCTTTTCTTCAAAGAAAAAAGGATCTAATGATTTTTTAAAAGGAATTATTGTTGTCTCTTTATTTATGTTATTACATAGATATGAAAAGTATTGTGTTTCATTTTCAAATTTTCTAACGAATATACCTGGTGTAGATTGTTTCCATTTATCTAAAACTATAATATTTTTCATATTTATTGCTTTTATTAATAATAATGCTTGACTTCTTTCATCAGAACCAAGAAATCTTAATTTTTCTCCATTTAATTCAATTAAATAATTTTCTCTATGAAAATATATCCATAATCTGTTATTTTTTCTTATAGCATATGAAAGGCAAAAAGATTCTCGTATACAAGAACATATTTTATAGATTTTTGAAGGAGTATTTCCATTATCTATATCTTTTTTTGTATAATTTATGATTTTATCAATTATTAATAAGAACTCAACCAATTTTCATCAAAAAAAAGAGTAGTCTTAAAAAAATAAGTTATAATTACATAAGTATTTTATTCAATTATGTATAATTAGATATATTTATATTTAAAATAAATAATAAATGAATGAATAAATAATGCCTTTATGTCCTTATTGTAATAATGAACTTGATATAAAATTGAGTTTAAAACCAGTAGAGTTTGATCAAGAGTTCAAAGAAAAAGTATTACAAGCAATTGGAACTTTTTTAGAAATTCAAGCAGAATCTGTGCCTTTTGGAAAAAGTTTTGCAAAAATGGGATCAAAAATAGTTTTAAAATTTGCAAATAGGTATTTTGATAAGATTGGAGCTTTTCCTGTAACTTTATTATCATGCAAAAATTGTGATAATGTAATAACAGCAGATGTATTTCAATCTTCTGAATATTTTACTGCTATGGGTGGCGGTCCAAGATAATTTTAAAAAAAGTTGGAGAATATATATTTTCTTTTTAATTTATTAGTTATAAAGGTTATTTAAGTTACAATCCACCAAATCCACCAAATGATTTCATTATTTTATCAAATCCAGGAGGTAAATTACCTTTTCCTGCTTTTTTTCTCATTTGAGCCATATTTTTCATTACTTTTTTCATTTGACGATATTGATCAAGCATTTTATTAATTACAGAATAGGGTTGACCTGAACCTATTGCAATTCTTTTCTTTCTTGATCTTTTAATGATTTCTGGCTGTAATTTTTCTTCAGGAGTAATAGAATTTAGAACGATTTCCCATTTTTCTATATTTTTCTCAGCATCCTCCTTCATTATATCTGGAATATTGCCTCCACCCATCATAGCAATAACCTGTTTGAATTTTCCAATTTTTTTAAAAGACTTTAGCTGCGTGCAAAGATCATCTAGAGTAAATTTTCCTTTCAACATGCGTTTTACTGCTTCAGAATCAGGCATAATTTCTGCCTCTTGAACTCTTTCTAAAAGACCTTGCATATCTGGAACCCCTAATAAACTTCCAACAAAAGTTGTTGGATTGAATTGTTCTAATTCGTCAATTTTTTCTCCAACACCAATAAATCTTATAGGTACATTGGTTGCAGCACATGCAGAAAGCGCTCCTCCTCCTTTTGCAGTACCATCAAGTTTAGTTACTATTATACTTCCGAGATTTGTTGCTTTTGAAAATTCTTTTGCTTGTGAATATGCTTGTTGTCCTAATGTCCCATCAATTACTAAAATCACTTCATTTGGTTTAAGAACTTTCTCAATTTTTATCATTTCTTCCATTAATTCCTTTTCTTGTTTATGTCTTCCTGCGGTATCAACAATTAAAACATCAAAACCTTCGTTCAATGCCTTTTTTGTTTCTTTTACAGCAATTTTTAGAGGATTTTTTTCATTAGGATCTCCAAAACATTTTACATCTATTTGTCTGGTTAATTGCATTAATTGTTCATAAGCTCCAGGTCTCCACGTATCTGTTGTTAATGTTGCTACTTTAAATCCTTTGCTTTTATAATATTGTGCTAATTTACCAATTGATGTGGTTTTTCCAGAACCTTGAATCCCAACTAACAAAATTACATTCTTTTTTTTAGGATTAATTCTAATTGGAGCTAGTTTTCCCCCTAATACTTTTATCAATTCATCATGAACAAGCTTTATTATAAATTCTTTTCTGCTTGCTTTCTGAAGTGTTGTATTCATTGCTTCTTTTTTTATATTTTCTGTCATTTCAAGCACTAATTCAACTTTTACATCACTTTGTAGAAGTGATCTCTGTAAGTCTTGAATCAGAGCGTTAATAGCATCCTTATCTATTTTAGGTAATCTACGTATTTTACGAATAGCATTGTCTAATGATTTACCAAGATTTTCTAAAACCATAAAATTCAGCGTTATTTAATTTTTAAATAAATTTAATTAATTCTTTAAAATAAATCTTTTTTTGGAGATTTATTTAGATTATTTTTGAAAAATTCCAATGTCAAAAAAAGTAAGGATTAATTTTTTTTTTAGAGAAAAAAATTTAAATGCTTTTTAAAAAAATATATGAATAACTATTAATTTTGATTATAATAAAAAGAAAAAATATACGATTTTTCAAATAAAATCAAGGAATTTTTTTTATTCTAAGATAGGTGAATTATTATTTCAATCAGAAGAGAAGAAATACAAAAGTTAAAAACTGGAAATTATATTATGGTTGAAGATGAGGCTTGCATAATTAAGAGCACAGAGCGGAGTAAATCAGGAAAACATGGACATGCTAAAGTTCGTGTTGTATGTGTCGGTGTTTTTGATGATAATAAGCGTTCTCTCACCATTCCAAGTGGTCATATGGTAGAAGTTCCAGAGATTATAAAAGGAAATGCTCAAATTAATTTTATTGAAGATATAACTATTAATATTATGGATTTAGAATCATATGAATCCATTGATGTAGCTTGGCCAAAAGATGAAGAAATGAAAAATAAACTATTAGATTTAAAGCAAAATCCTTCAGAGATGGCACAAACTCAAGTAGAATATTGGAATCTAGCGGGTAAAACATTAATCAATAGAATTTTTGCAGCTAAATAGAGTTATTTTCTTTTTCTGTTTTTTCGAAAACATAAATTTTATTTTTATTTTAAATTACTATTTTTTAAGGAAGATTAAAAATAAATATTTGAGATGAATGGAACAAAAACCTATCACAATAGCATGTAGGATGGATTCCGAGCGTGCCTTGAATTTAGCAAGAAATCTCTTTAATTTTTTAACTAAAAAGAAAGGAAAAGAGGTTCTTTTAGAAACAAGGATTGCTCCCAAAATAATGCCGCATAGTAGTATTGATTTGGAAGACATAACAGCAGATAGCTCAGAATTCATAATTATAATTGGAGGAGATGGTAGTGTTCTCAGAGTCGTAAATGGATTATCTCAAAAAGATCCCCCTCCTATTTTAGGAGTAAATATAGGATCTATAGGATTTCTTGATGAGACTTTCGAAAAAAGGGTATATAATGATTTAGAAAAAGTACTAAAAGGAGATTATTTAATAGAAAATGTTTCTAAATTGACAGCTTATCTAATTAAAAATAATTCGGAGGAATTAAAATTAGGTAACGCTTTAAATGAGATCCTAATCATTTCGTCCAAATTTTCGAAAGTTTTACAAATTTCAATTAAAATTGATGGTGTTTTTATAAGTAGAAGTTATCTTGATGGAGTAATCATTTCAACATCTACAGGATCAACAGCATATAATCTCAGTGCTGGGGGATCAATTGTCTCCCCTAAATTAGATATAATGCAAATAACAGAATTAAATCCATATGCTCGTACGGGATTAAAACCTATAATCATACCTATTAATAGTGAAGTAGAAATAAGGTTATTAAGACCGAGATTAAATGGTAAAATAGTAATTGATGGTCAAACAACAATCAGAGAAATCCAACCAAATTCAAAAATTAGAATAAAAGAAGCGAAATCTCATACAAAATTTATTCGCCTTTCGACATCACTTTCTTTAAATTATTATAAACGGTTAAGAAAGAAAATTATTGGTAATCTAAGATTCCCTTTAGATGATTCACCCGAAGAATAACATTTATATTAAAACGTAGTAGAAAACATTATTATCTTAAATTAATATGAATAAATCAATCAAAGTCTCAGAGAAGAATAAAAAAAATTCAATGGTTTTTGATACAAATATTTTCTTAACTGGGTTTGATTTTAGTGTAATAAAAAATCATATCTACACAATTCAAGAAGTATTAGAAGAAATTGAAGTGGATAGATATATTGATAAAAATAGAAATATAATTGAAAGAATTAAATGTGCAATAGCTTCAAATCAGCTGATAATAAAAACACCTAATGAAAAATATATTAAAAAGATCAAAAGTATTGCTCTAAAGACAAATATTTTAAGATCATTATCAGATGTAGATCTAAAATTAATAGCTTTAACCTTAGAAATTAAAGAAATAATTGATTCAAAGGTCATCATTTATACTAACGATTATACAATGGAGAATTTATGTATGGAATTAGGGTTGTCATTCTCTTCATTGATAAAAGAGGGTATAAAGAAAAAAAAGATTTTTGAGATTTTTTGTCCTCTCTGTAGAAATGTCATGAACTCAAAAGAATTGATTTGTGAGATTTGTGGTTCTAAATTAGAAAGAAGAGAAAAGAAAAATTAATTAATATCCATTAAAATAAATAGAAAGGAATTTATTATTATTATAATATTAATCTGAAGTGTTCTAAATGGGAGTAAAAATAAATGATTTAGTTAAGAATGTAAAAAGAAAAATTACTTTTGAAAATCTCTTGAATAAAAAAATAGCGATTGACGCATTTAATACAATATATCAATTTTTAGCAATTATTAGACAAAGAGATGGAACTCCTCTAAAAGATTTTGAAGGAAATGTGACCTCTCATTTATCAGGGTTATTCTATAGATCTATCAATTTTTTAGAACATAATATTAAACCTATTTATATATTTGACGGAAAGCCATCAATATTAAAAATGGAAACCATTGAAAAACGGAGAAAAATAAAGAAAGAGGCTCAAATCAAGATGGTCGAAGCACAGGAAAAAGGGGATATGAGAGAAGCAAAAAAATTTGCTCAGATGACCTCGAAATTAGATACTAATATGATTGAAGAAAGTAAAAAATTAATAAAATATATGGGAATTCCAATTATAGAAGCCTTATCAGAAGGAGAAGCTCAATCTGCATATATGGTACAAAATGGTGATGCTTGGGCTTGTGCCTCCCAAGATTATGATACTCTTTTATTTGGTGGAAAAAGATTATTACGAAATTTTGCAGTTAGTCGAAGTAAGAAAGTAAAAAATACAACGATATCTTTAGATATTGAGTATATCTCACTCATAAAAGTTTTAGAACATTTTAATATTTCAAAAGAGCAATTGATTGAAATGGGTATTTTAATAGGGAATGATTTTTTTCCAGGCATTAAAGGAATTGGACAACATAAAGCGTTAGAATTAATCAAGAAATATAAATCATTGGAGAATATCCTTAATAATAAGGAAGTAATTCTCAAGGATAAAGAGATTTTAAACCTTGAATTATTAGAACAAGTAAAAAAAATATTTTTGCATCCAAAAATAAATAAAGATTATCCAACTTTAAAATGGCAAAAGATTTCATATGATAAAATAGAAGAATTACTGATTGAACAACATAATTTCTCTAAAAATAGAATAGAAAATGCATTAGAAAGATTGAAGAAATTTGATGATAATTCAAAACAAGTATCTTTAGATTCATTTTTTCATTGAATTAAATAATTTTAGTAATTTAACCCCACCTAAAAATAAGTTAAAAATTATTAACTATCAATAATTGATAGAATTAAATAAATAAAGATAAAAATAGATATTAAAATAGGTTTTATCTTTCAATTTATAGAACCATCATAATTTTAACGATGGTTGATTTTTATATTAAAATACAAAAATTTTTACAAAAATATTGTTTTTAAATAATTATAAAGAAATATTTCTATAAATAGAATTTTTATGACTAGTTCTGATAGTAAAGATAATAAGAAAGAGAATGAGGAGCTTCCGAAAGTAACTCTTCGAATTCAAAAAGCGAAAAAAAGAGATATAGGACGGAATATCATAAGAATAGATCCAAAAACAATGGAAGAATTAAATATTCAAACAGGTGATGTTATCGCCCTTAGAGGTAAAAAAGAAAGTGCAGGTATTGCTTGGCCTAGCTATCCACAAGATAATGGTTTAGGAATTGTTCGAGTAGATTCTCGTTTAAGAAAAAATACAGGAACAAGTATAGATGATACTGTAGAAATACAGAAAGTAGAAGCGATAATTGCCCAGAATGTGATATTAGCCCCTGCAAGTGTAAGAATAAGAAGTAATCCTCGATTTGAAACATTTGTTAAAAGAAAACTCAGTAATTATCCAGTAACTTTAGATGATATTATCTTAATCTCTATTGGAATTAGCAGAGAAATAACATTCAAGGTTATTAACCTTAGACCTAAAGGAGTATGTATTATAAAACAAGAGACAAATCTTAGTATTAGTGAACATATAACGGAGGAAGAAGAAAAAAGCGCAAGTTATATCACTTATGAAGATGTAGGAGGCTTAGATCGTGAAATACAAAGAGTTCGAGAAATGGTAGAGTTACCACTTAGACATCCATCGTTATTTAAGCGCTTAGGAATTGATCCACCAAAAGGTGTCTTGTTGCGTGGCCCACCAGGATGCGGTAAAACACTACTTGCAAGAGTTGTTGCAAATGAAAGTGAAGCTAATTTTATCTCTATAAATGGTCCAGAAATAATGAGCAAATTTTATGGGGAATCAGAAAAAAAATTAAGAAAAATATTTATAGAGGCAGAAGAAAAAAGCCCATCTATAATATTTATTGATGAGATTGATGCTATAGCACCTAAAAGAGAGACAGTTACAGGGGAGGTAGAAAGAAGAGTTGTTGCTCAATTATTAGCATTAATGGATGGTTTACATAGTCGTGGAAGAGTTATAGTTATTGGAGCTACAAATAGACCCAATAGTTTAGATTCTGCTTTAAGAAGACCGGGAAGATTCGATCGAGAAATTGAAATTAAAGTTCCAAATGAAAAAGGTAGAAGAGAGATTTTTCAAATTCACACCAGAAATATGCCACTTGACAACAAAATGTTATTAATAAAAGACTTTTCACAAATCACACATGGATTTGTAGGAGCAGATATTTCTGCTGTGTGTAGGGAAGCTGCAATGTCAGCTTTAAGAAGATATTTACCAAGTATAGATTTAGAATCTGAAATCATCGATCCAGAACTCTTAGAACAAATTCAAGTAACAAGAGAGGATTTCGAACAAGCTCTTAAAGAGGTACTTCCTTCAGGAATTAGAGAAGTGTTTGTTGAAATACCAAATGTAAACTGGTCTCGTGTTGGAGGATTAGAAGATCTTAAACAAAAATTATTAGAAGCTGTGGATTGGCCATTATCTCACCCTAATATTTTTAAACGTATGGGGATTGATCCTCCTAAGGGAGTTCTATTATATGGACCTCCAGGTTGTGGTAAAACCTTATTAGCTAGAGCAATTGCTACTGAAAGTAAAGCAAATTTTATTTCGATAAAAGGACCAGAATTATTATCGAAATGGGTTGGAGAAAGTGAAAAAGCAATTCGAGAAGTATTTAGAAAAGCAAAAATGGCAGCTCCATGTATTATCTTTTTTGATGAATTTGATTCTATTGCACCAACCAGAGGACGATATACTTCTGATTCAGGTGTAACTGAAAAAGTATTATCACAATTTTTAACAGAATTAGATGGGCTTGAAGTTATGAAAGATATAGTAGTTATAGCTGCTACGAATCGACCAGATATTCTTGATCCTGCTCTAATTAGACCTGGAAGAATTGATCGTATTTTATTTGTTCCACCTCCAAATAAGGATGAAAGATTAGAAATTTTAAGGATTTTTAGTAAAGATATGCCATTGGCTACGAATGTAGATTTAAGAGAATTAGTAGAGATGACAGAAGGATATTCTGGAGCAGATTTAGAGACTTGGTGCCGAGAGGCTGCTATGACAGCGCTTAGGGAGAATGTAAGAGCTCGCAAAGTCTCTATTGAACATTTTAAAGAATCAAAAGAGGAAGTACATCCTGCAATAACACCAGAAATTTTAAAATGGTATGAAGAATTTGCTACTAAACTAAAACGTAGAAAAATTAAAAATGAAAAACAAGAAGGATTATTTGTTTAGTTACAAAAAATTAATTAATTTTCAAACATGAATTAAAATATCCCTTATTTTTCAAATATAAAAAAAAAACTTATTTATTATAATCGAGGTAAAAAACTTGGATAGATGGAATCAAAGACCAGTTATTAATTCAATTATAGATATACTGATTGATAATAAAGGAGAAGCGCTTGATAAAAGAATAGAAGAATTATTAAGAAAAGAATATCCATACATTAATTCATATAATCTAGAAGAAATTTTTATGAAGATGGAAAGCAATAATATTATAACTGTTTTTCGAGTATCAAAAAGCAAAAATATGATTGTATTTAATAAAGATAATTCAATTATAAGTCAAAAAGAAGGTTCTGATTCAACTTAAATCTTTATCTTGCCAATTTAAACATATATTTGTAAGTGATAAATTTTCATAATTAGATTTGAATTTTCTTTCTCTAACATCAATAAAGATTGGATAATTTACAGCATTACCCATTAAAATCATCTCACCCACTCCCAAACTGGAGATCATATCAGCATATTCTTTTGTTATTGCTTCTGAACTATCCATCAAATGTTTCAAATCATAAGGATTCTTAATATTTAAAACCACTTTTGAATTCATTTGTGATAGGGCTGTTGTACTTAATTTTTTTGGTCGTTGACTTATTAAACAAAGACAAGTCATAAATTTTCTTCCCTCTCTTGCTATTGTTTCAATAATTCTTTTTGATATTGCAGACGATTGAGAAGCTTCAGGGCATAATTGATGAGCTTCTTCAACAATTAATAATATTGGAGGAATTTTATTTGTTCTACGAAGAGAAAATATACGATTAAATAAATAATCGACGATTATTTGCTTCCTTCTTAAACTTGTCTCATTCTCAAGTGAAAATATAATTAGTTTCCCTTTTTTTATTAGATTCTTTAAATTAGGATTTTCTATATGGCCAAAAAGATGTAAGTGTTCTAAATCAGAAAGCCATCCAATTAAAGCTTGTTTTGTATTTTTACTTCCTTCTGTATCTGATTCAATAATTTCAATAATATCCGATAAAGAAAATTTACCTTTTTTATCCTCATTTTCATTTAATTTTTGGATATATTTTGATAATTCTCTGACTTGAGCATGAGAAATTTGTTGTTGATATTTTTTAAAAGCCCAAGAAGATATTTTTGATGTAGCAATTTGAAAATAACTTATATTTTGAATATCAATATAATTTGTGAATTCTTTAATTTTTTTTAAATAAGAATATTCTCCATGAATATCAATTAATATTGTACATGGGACTATATCCTTTTTTGATAATAATTCTTCTATTAAGATAGAAGTTAGATAACTTTTTCCACCTCCAGATATCGAAAGAATTGCGAAATGTTTGTTTAGTAACCGATCAATATTAACCATTGCTTTTAGATGAGATCCTTTAATAACACCTAAATTTAATCCATTTTTACTATCAATACCAATAAATTCATTTATAATATTATCATCAACAAAATAGACACTTCCTCCAGGGTTAGCAGGATATGTCATTCTATGAATTTTTTTTATTTTGTTTGTGGAATCATTAAATTCAATTATCCCTAAGCATTTAACAATTGCTAATGCAAATTCAAAATCTTCACTGGGAAATAACCCTTTTAGGATATCTGAATTTTTATCATCATTATAAGTCTTAATGGTTAATGCATCTGAATAATATTCATTTAAAAGAATTATTTTTTCAATTATACCTATTAAAAACCCTTCTTTAGATTCAGTACAAACAAATAAACCCTTTTTTACACCAACAGTTTTTTTATTTTTATTTATAATAAAGGGAAAATAAGACACATCTGGTAATTGATTATAATTAAAAATTGTTCCAATTTGAATATCCATATCCTTCTTCTTATAAAAGATGATGATCTTTTTAGCTTGATATTATATGAAAATGATCTTTAATAAAAAGAAAGGAACTGTTATGATTTTCTAATTTAAAGAAATTTTAATAAAAGAAAAGAAGAAATAAGATTAATTATTTATTTAATCCGCCAAAAATTTTGAGAATAAGGTAATATCCGTTTTTTAGAAAGTATATGATAAAAAGACAAATTGCAATGCATATCAATAATCCGATACCACCACTTAAAATTAAAAGTCCAACAGAAATATTGCTTAAATATTCAATTATAGATGTTGATGTTGCTCCAGCTCCATCAACAATATCGTATATCACTGCTAAAATAATACTTACAAAAATAGCGATGACACAGATTAAAAACCCCCCAGCGGCTAATTTTATATGAATTTTATTTTTTAATTGTTCTTCTATTTCAATTTTATTAAAAAACACATGTAATAAGGATTTTGTACCTCTTTTTGAGATCCCTATAAATATAACAAGTAAAAAAAAAAATCCTGCTAAAAAACCAGCTATAATTACGATTTGGTAAAAAATATTTAAGTTTATGAAAGTTGAGAGTTTTCCAGAAGGATTTATTAAATCCGCAACCCACCACACAGTTCCTGCAATAATAATAATTAATGAAATCACTATTGCAATATAAAAACCCTTAGCAGCATTTATTTGTGTTTTTGAATAATTAGAATATCGTTCATTCATTCTTTCTTCACAATATAATTTAAATTTTAATATTAATATAATTTTTAAATATTTAATCTTAATCTTATCAATTAATATTTTAATATCTCTACATCTTATTCATTAATGGTATTTATTTCATTAAATTTTTGATATAGATTATTTTTATCAATAGAATCATAGAGATCTAATGAAAATTCATACAGTTGATTATAGAATTTATTCTTTTTTTCATCAGGTATATATTTTTTATCGATTTTATTTAAAGACTGAGCAGATTCAGTAATACTTTTAAAAACACCTGCTCCTGAAAACGCTAAAATTGCCGCACCCAACGTTGAAGCTTCTTCAATTATATTTCGTGAACATGTAATATTTATTATATCAGCAGTTATTTGATTCCATAGATTAGATCTGGAAGCACCCCCAGATAATTTAAGACCTTTTGAAATAATTCCAATTTTTTTAAAAATTTCAATATTTTTTCTAATTTCAAAAGCAACACCTTCAAGAATGGCCCTATAAACATCTTTAATTGTATGTTTTAGATTAAAACCAAATATGACACCCTTTGAATAAGGATTTCTATAGGGACCGATTGATCCTTCAAAATGTGGTATTAATAACAACCCATTAGCTCCAATAGTTGATTCTTCTGCTAATGCTGTCATTTTATCATAAGGATCTTCCTGCTCCTCGTAATTATCCTTAATTTCATAAGCATTATAGGCTCCAAACTCATTTCTAAACCATCTTAAAACGGATCCCGTAGAAGGAATTATTGCTTCTTGCACCCACGCCCCAGGAATTGCATGACAACTACATAACACTCTTTTTCTTGGATCAAATAGAGGTTCATCAAGATGAGCTAAAAGATAACTTTTCTTTCCTGTTGTTAATTTTATATCTCCCGGATGTATTACACCCACACCTAAAGCTGCTGCTTGTTGATCCCCTGCTCCCGTAATTACCAATGTTTTTCTATCAAGAGTCGTCTCATCTGTAATAATCTCTCCTATATCAAGCCCGCTTTCTACAGGTTCTGGCATTTTATCCAAATCCAAATCTAAATCATTAGCAATCTCATCTGAATATCTTAAATTATTGATATTAAATAACATAGTTCTACTTGCATTAGAAAAATCTGTGATAAACTTACCTGTTAATTTATTTATTATAAAATCAGAAAAAAGCAAAAATTTGTGAGTTTCCCTATAAATATTTGGTTTATTCTTTTTTATCCATAAGATATTTGCCAGAGAAAAACATAAATCTGTATTTAGTCCGGTTATTTTGTAGATCTGATCAATTCCTATTTTTTCATTTATATATTTTATTTCTTTACAGGCTCTTCTATCTGCAGATACAATCGCATTATATAAGGACTTTCCCGTTTTATCTACAGGGACTATTGTGTCTCTTTCATTTGCAAAAGATATACTTACAATTTCAGTGGTATCTATTCCACTTTTCTTTATTGCGTTTTCTATTGCTATTTTTATAGAGTTCCACCATTGATTTGGATCTTGCTCTATATATAGAGGACTAGGAGAATAACTATCCCATTTTTGAAAATCATGAGAAATAATAGATCCAGTATTATCAAAAATATAAGCATGACAGCCTAAATCTTTTAAATCAAGGGTAATAACAAACATAAATGGAAATATATACCTCTATAAATTAGTCAATTATATTTATGCATGAAATGCTAATAAATTTCATTATTATAATATTTAGAAAAATAAAAAAAAAACTATTTACTGTGATATCCACACTGA